>NZ_QPJF01000018.1:0-85290 GCF_003337665.1 Halanaerobium sp. ST460_2HS_T2 | reverse complement strand
AAAGAATTTAAGGCCTGGGCAGAAGCCAATCCTGAGCTAAAAAAACAGTGGGAGCAGGCAATGAGCTTAAAACTGCCGGTAGATTTAAAAGAAGAAATTATGGATTTAGAAATAGAAGCTCCGATAGCAACCAGAAAATCAGCTGGAGCAGCCTTAGCTAAAGCTTTCGAAATAGTACCCTATTTGGTAGGTGGTTCAGCAGATTTAGCACCTTCAACTAAGACCTATAACGGAGAATATGGAGAGGTGCAGAAAGGAGACTACTCCGGCCGCAACCTGCGCTTTGGGGTTAGAGAACACGCGATGGGAGCAGTTGTTAATGGTATTTCCCTGCATCAGGGTTTTAGACCATTTGCAGCAACCTTCTTAGTTTTTTCTGACTATATGCGCCCGGCAATCAGACTGGCAGCTTTAATGAAACAGCCTGTAATCTATGTCTTTACCCATGATTCCATCTTTGTTGGTGAAGATGGACCGACCCACCAGCCGGTAGAACATGTTGAAGCACTAAGAATTATACCGGGACTAAAAGTATTAAGACCGGGAGATGAAGAAGAGGCCAAAGCTGCCTGGGTAGAAGCATTAGAGACAACAGATCAGCCGACAGCTTTAATTTTAACCAGACAGAACTTAGAGCATATTCAAAAATATCAGGGTCTTGATAACTTCAATAATGGCGGTTATTTTGTCAGCAGTCCAGTAGAGGCAGATACTATGATTTTTGCCAGCGGTAGTGAGGTTAATCTGGCCGAAGAGAGTGCCAAATTATTAGCGGAAAAAGGTATCAAAGCGGCAGTAGTATCAGTACCGGAGAGAAGAAAGTTCGAAAAATATGCAGCAGAACACAAACTGCCAGAAGTTAAATTAAGAGTTGCCATAGAAGCAGGAGTAACAGATGGCTGGTACAGGCTTGTTGGCAGAGATGGCCTGGTTATCGGACTTGATCGCTTTGGTTTAAGCGGCAAAGGTCAGGAAGTAGGAGAAGAATTAGGTTTTAAGGCAGAAAAAGTTGCAGCCAAGATTGAAGCTGCTTTAGAATAAATCTAATCTGCTTTTAAAAAAATATATTAAATCGGGATTAAAAATGATAAAATCCGTCCAGCATCGATCAGTTTAATGATCAGTTGGACGGATTTTTATTCTTTTAGCTCTATTTTGATTTTAAAAAGTATTTAAAATTTATTAAATATAGTACCAGTTTGCCAGAGCAATGATTGCTCCCAGCAGAACACCTGCAAATACTTCAAATGGTGTATGGCCGATTAATTCTTTTAAATCTTCTTTGATTAACTGTTTATCATTAGCAAAACTTTTATCTTCAAGATGTTTAATCAGATTATTTAAAACATTAGCCTGCTGTCCTACAGCACGACGAACACCGCTGGCATCGTAGGTGACAATCAAAGAAAAAACAGTCACTATTGCAAATAAGTCAGAACTAAATCCATATTTTAATCCAACTGTGATTGCCAGAGAAGAAACAAAAGATGAGTGAGAACTGGGCATTCCTCCAGAAGTAAAAAAAGTATAAAAATTCATTGGCCTGATAAAAAATATTTTTAAAAATTGAGCTGCAAAAAGTGAAAATAAAGAAACCTCCAGTAATGACATATAATCTCCCCCATATATTTGGATATTATTTTTTGTTCTTTTTCTTCTTTTTGTGTATAATAATAATAGTGCTTTAATATATTTTAACTTATATTTGCTATTTAATGCAAATAAAGGACTGGAGGAAATTATGGACCCATTTAAATATATAAATTCATTATCATTATTTGGAACAGAATCCGGTTATAATCCCGGTCTGGATAGGATAAAAAGTTTACTTGATTATTTAGGTAATCCCCATCAGAATCTAAATATAATTCATATTGCAGGAACCAATGGTAAAGGTTCAACTGCAGCTATTTTAGAAAGAATTTACAGAGAAGCAGGGTATAAAACTGCACTCTATAGTTCTCCTCATTTTTTTCATTTTAATGAAAGGATAAAAATTAAAGGGAAGGCCTGTTCAACTTATGAACTGGCCGAGATTATTAGTGAAGTAAAGAAAGCTGCAGAAAAGTTGAAAAAAGACTGTTTTATAGAAGCCAGTTTTTTTGAAATTGTGACAGCGATTGCTTTTAAATATTTTAAACAGCATGAGGCAGAAATTGTAATTTTGGAAACTGGCCTGGGGGGCAGGCTTGATGCAACAAATATTATTGAGAAACCACTTTTGTCACTTATAACTAATATCAGCCTGGAACACAGAGAATTTTTAGGGGATACAATTGCAGAAATAGCAGCAGAAAAAGCAGGAATTATTAAAGCAAACTCTAAAGTCATTACTGCTGTTAGTCAGCCAGAAGCTCTTAAAGTAATTGCAGCAAAAGCAAAAGCAGAAAATTCCACTTTTATTAGTTTAGATGAGGAATATCAGCTGATCAAAAGCAAAGGTGGTTTAAAAGAAAACATAATCACTTTAAAAAGGAATGGAATCAGTGAAGAATACAAACTTTCTTTATTGGGTGAGCATCAGGCTCGTAATACTGCTCTGGCTCTGCTGGCTGTAAATGAACTAACTTTGGATTTTGAAATAGACAGAGAAGATATTACAAAAGCTCTGAATGATATTTACTGGCCTGGAAGAATGGAAAAAATTTCTGAAAAACCACTTATTATTCTGGATGGAGCTCATAACCCGGCTGCTTTTAAAGAACTGCTTAAAAATATCAGTCATTCTGATTCTGAATTTAATAATTTACATTTTGTTTTATCAGTGCTTAAAGATAAAGATCTCGATGCAATTTTAGATGAATTTATTTATTTTAATATCAGTCCTGAGTTTTATCTAGCAGAAAATAATTCTTTTAGAACAATAAAAATTAAGGATTTAATTGCAAGTATAAAAGCAAAAGGATTTGAATATCAGAGTTATAATAATTTAATAAAGGCCAGTCAGGCTGCTTTAAAGAAAGCTGAGTTAGACGACTTAATAGTTGCGGCTGGCTCGTTCAATACAGTTTTTGAAGCTGGAATTGAATTTATGTCAAAAAATATTAGAGGTGGAGAAAATGAATAAAAATGAAAAAGGATTTTCTTTAGTTGTGGTAGTTATTTTTATGTCAATAGCTGCTTTATTTATTGGTTATTTAATGGGTAGTTATTTAATTTCTTTTCTGGTAGAAGAAGACTCTACAGATATGGCAGATCAGGAGCAGAACTCAGCTGCCGTCAGTCAACAGCTTCCAGAAAGAAGTGAGGAGAAAGCTGAAGAAACAAATAATAATAAAAATAATCTTACTGCCCCCAGTGAAGAAGAATTAAAGATTGCACCTAATCAGAAAAGTCAAAATGAAACCGAATCAGACTCTGCTTCAGAAAATAATCGAGAAGAAACAACAATCAATAACAGTGATTCTGCTCAAAATGAAGAGACAACAGCTGGTTTTGGAGTCCAGATTGGAGCTTTTTCAAATTATAATAATGCTCTTTCTGTAAAGGAAACTGTTACAGAAATGGGTTACAGAGTTGTAATTACAGATTCTAGCCCGCATCAGGTTCAGGTAGTTGGCTATGAAAGCAGAGCTGAAGCTGAATCAGCAGCGGCAGACCTGGAAAAAGAAGGTTATGCTGGATTCATAGTCATTCGTGAATAAAATCTTTTTCTCAAATAGTGTTGTTCTTATTTAACAATTGGTATATAATAATTTATGGTTTGCATTCTAAATCAAAATTTATAGTAAAAATTTCCATTATAAATTTTCTTAGAAAAAAATATATAAGGGGTGAAATTATATAGTGAAGGCTTTGACTTTTAAACAGGGTATACATCCTGAATATAATAAAGATTTAACCAAGGATAAACCCTTAAAAAATGCTAAACGTCCTGAGGAAGTAATTATTCCTTTAAAGCAGCACATAGGTGCACCACTAAAAGCGCTTGTCAAAAAAGGCGATCAGGTAGATCTTGGACAAAAAATTGCTGATAGTGATAGTTTTGTCTGTGCTCCTATTCATGCTTCTGTTTCCGGGACTGTAAAAGAAATTAGAAAAGTAACAGATCCAGGTGGAAATATTGTTGATGCTGTAGTTATTGAAGCTGCAGAAGAAGACAAGCTTAATTCTGGATTGGAAAAACATGATAGTTTAGATCAACTTGATTCAGCTTCCATTAGAAAAATTATCAGAGAGGCAGGAATAGTGGGTATGGGAGGAGCAATGTTTCCAACCCATGTTAAGGTTTCAATACCGGATGATAAAGAGGTTGATTATGTAATTTTAAATGGAGCAGAATGCGAACCTTATCTGACAGTTGATCATCGAGTGATGGTAGAAAGACCAAAGAGTATAGTTTTTGGTTTAAAAGCTTTAATGAAAGCAGCAGATGCTCCAAAGGGTATTATTGGAATTGAAGAAAACAAACCTGAGGCAATAGAAAGTATGCAGGATGCTGTTGCTGAGGAAAATAATATTGAAGTTCAGACATTAGAAACAAAATATCCACAGGGTGGAGAAAAAATGTTGATTGAGGCAATACTCGGAAGAGAAGTTCCTGCTGGCGGCCTGCCGCTAGATGTTGGTGTTGTTGTAAATAATACCTCAACAGCAGCAGCGGTTGCTGATGCAATTAGAGATGGAAAACCACTTTACGAAAGATCCATTTCAATTACAGGTAGAGGGATTAACTCTCCTCAGAATTTAATTTATCGGATTGGCACAAATATTGGTGATCTGGTTGAAGAGGCCGGCGGCTTAAAAGAAGATGCTGCAAAAGTAATAACAGGTGGACCAATGATGGGGGCTGCTCAGAAGCATTTAAATGTTCCCGGTGTTAAAGGTACATCAGGTATTCTTGTTTTAGTTAGAAAAGAGGTAGAAAATTACGAACCATCTCCCTGTATTAACTGTGCTAAATGTGTAGATGCCTGTCCGATGTTTTTGATGCCAACACAATTGGTTAATTATGCCAAAAATGATATGGTAGATGAACTGGAAGAATGGCAGGTTTTAAGCTGTATCGAGTGTGGTTCCTGTTCTTTTGTCTGCCCGGCTAAAATACCTCTGGTACATCATCTGCGTCTTGGTAAGGCACAGGTTATGGCGAAAAAAAGAGAAGAGAATTAAGGAGGATAATCAATAATGAATAATGAACTAATTGTAACATCCTCACCACATGTCAGAGCCCGTGATTCAGTTCAAAAAATCATGTGGTCAGTTGTTATTGCTCTGCTGCCAGCAGTTTTTGCTGCTGTTTATTTCTTTAAAGCAAGAGCAATTTCAGTAATTCTGGCAGCTGTTGCTGGTGCGGTTTTAACAGAATACATATTTCAAAAAATAAGAAAGAAACAAATTACTCTAAAAGATGGGAGCGCAGTAGTAACCGGATTACTGCTGGCACTTACTTTACCACCTGCTATTCCACTCTGGACAGCTTTTTTTGGTTCAGTAGTAGCGATTGGACTGGGAAAACAGGTTTTTGGTGGGATAGGTCAAAACCCATTTAATCCAGCTTTAGTCGGAAGAGCTTTTTTAACAGCTGCCTATCCAGTTTTAATGACCACCTGGACTGTAGATGGTGTTTCTTCTGCAACTCCTTTGAGTCAGATGAAAATGGATGGTATTTCTACAGACTCCTGGAATCTTTTTGTGGGTCAGATTGCTGGTTCTTTAGGAGAAACATCAGCTCTGGCACTTTTGCTGGGTTTTGCTTATTTATTATATAAGGGTTATGTTAACTGGAGAATTCCACTGGCAATGGTTGGAACTGTATTTCTAGGTAGCTTTGCTTTTGGAGCAGATCCAATTTTTCATCTTTTTGCAGGTGGATTGATGTTAGGTGCTTTATTTATGGCAACTGATATGGTTTCCAGCCCGACTACAAAGCTGGGGCGCTGGATATTTGGTCTTGGTGCAGGGCTTTTAGTTGTAATTATTAGACTCTGGGGTGGATATCCTGAGGGTGTAATGTACAGTATTTTATTAATGAACACAGCAGTACCATTAATCAATAGATATACCAGACCTCGCAGTTTGGGAGAGGTGAGATAAATGGAAAAAAATAGTACAAGAAATTTGATTCTTACTCTTGCTGCAATTGGTATTATATCAGCACTGCTTTTAACTTTTGTTTATGAGTGGACAACTCCCTATATTCAGGCCAATCAGGCTAAAGCTCAAAAACAGGCAATAAACGAAGTTTTACCAAATGTGGAAGAGGTAGAAGAAGTAGAGAAAAACGGAAATGTATTTTATGAAGGCTATGATAACAATGGTAACCGGATAGGTGTTGCATTTAAGAACAGCGGTGGTGGTTACAATGGTATGATTGAGGTTATGATTGGCGTGGATCTCAATAATGAAAAAATCTATAAGATTAGTGTTTTAAATCATCAGGAAACTCCTGGACTTGGAGCCAGAATAACTGAAGATGATTTTAAATCTAATTTTGTCAACAAACCTTTTGGAGATTATACAGTTGTAAAAAAACCTCCTACAGAAGATACACAGGTGGAAGCTATTGCCGGAGCAACAATTTCTTCCGAAAGTATTACTAAAGTGATTGAAAATGGTCTTGATAAAATAACTGAAGCATATGGAGGTGGGAATTAATGTCTTTAGATTTAAAACAGATTGTTTCAGATTTTAAAAATGGTCTCTGGGCAGAAAACCCAATTATTCGTCTGGTAATTGGTATGTGTCCGACTCTCGCCGTAACTAATACAACAGAAAATGGTTTAGCTATGGGGCTGGCAACATCTTTTGTTCTAGTTTCTTCAGAAATTGTAATATCTTTAATTAAAAAATTAATTCCAGCCAATGTTAGAATACCAAGTTACATATTAATTATTGCAACTTTTGTAACCTTTGTGGATTACTTTTTGAAGGCGTTTTTTCCTGGAATAGCTGCTTCATTAAGTATTTTTATTCCACTTATAGTGGTAAACTGTCTAATTTTAGGCCGTCAGGAAGCCTTTGCTTCTAAACATTCAACTCCAAGAGCGATAGCCGATGGAATTGGAATGGGGCTTGGCTTTACCTGGGTACTTGTTCTGCTGGGAGCAATTAGAGAATTATTTGGTATGGGTTCCATTTTTGGTTTTACTCTCTTAGGAGAATGGTATCGTCCCATGGTAATTATGGTACTTCCTGCTGGAGCTTTTATCACCCTGGGAATTTTAGTTGGAATTATGAATCAGATCAGCAGGGAGGGTAAATAATGGAAGAATTCACACAGATATTATTATTATTTATTAGTACTGTTTTAATTAATAATTTTATATTAGTTAGGTTTTTAGGGATCTGTCCCTTCTTAGGTGTATCAAAACAGGTTGAAACAGCATTCAGTATGGGATTGGCAACAACATTTGTTATGACTTTAACTGCTGCTGCAACCTGGTTAATTAATACTTTTATTTTAGAAGCATTTAACTTACCATTTTTGCAGTATGTCTCATTTATTATTGTAATTGCTTCTCTGGTTCAATTTGTAGAAATGTTTATTAAAAAAACAAGTCCGGTTTTATATAAAGCACTGGGAATTTTTCTGCCTTTGATTACAACCAACTGTGCAATTATGGGTCTGGCTTTACTGATTCCTCTCAATGGGTACAGTTTTATTGCCAGTGTAGTCTTTGGCTTTGGTGCCGGGGTTGGTTTTACTCTGGCTATTGTATTAATGGCAGGATTAAGAGAAAAACTAGAATTTGGCGATGTGCCGGGAGTACTAAAAGGTGTGCCGGTTACCCTGATCATTGCGGGTATTATGGCTATGGCTTTTATGGGCTTTTCCGGTCTCATCTCAATGTAGTGGAGGTGGCAGTAAATTAAATGAATCCAACATATTTATATTCGTTAATTAGTATGGGGGGGATTGCAGCTTTTTTAGCAGCTGGCTTAGGTTTTGCCTCTGAGCATTTCAAAGTTGAGCAGGATCCCAGAGTCGGTAAAGTCGAAGATGCGCTTCCCGGTGCTAACTGTGGAGCCTGTGGTTATGCAGGTTGTGAAGCTTTTGCAGAAGCGGTAGTCAATGGAGAAGCTCCTGTAGGAGGCTGTCCTGTTGGTGGAGATAAAGTAGCATCTGATATCGCTGATATTATGGGTGCCGATGCAGGTAGTTCTGATAAAGTAGTTGCTGAATTATTATGTGGTGGTGGTATCAAAGAAACGACTAAATCCGGGAAATACCAGGGCATTGAGACCTGTAAGGCTGCTCATTCAGTTAATGGTGGCGAAAAAGAGTGTCAGTACAGCTGTCTAGGTTTTGGTGACTGCGAAGTTGTCTGTCCCTTTGATGCTATTGAAATGAGTGAGAACGGTTTACCACAGATAAATTATGATAAATGTACGGGCTGTGGAAAATGTGTAGAAGAATGTCCTCGTAATGTTCTGATGCTGGCACCATTATCAGGACAAACTCACATTAGATGTTCCTCCCATAATACAGGGAAAATTGTCCGTAAAACATGTGAAGTTGGTTGTATTGGCTGCAGCCTCTGTGCAAAAGTTTGTCCGGTTGATGCAATCGAAATGAAAGATAATCTGGCAGTTATTGATTATGAAAAATGTGTTAACTGTGGTAAATGTGCAGAGAAATGTCCTACAGGAACAATTGAGTTCCAGGGAAGATGGATCGAAAAAGTCGAAATCAATGATAAATGTGTCGGCTGTACACTCTGTGCTAAAGCATGTCCTGTTGATTGTATAGATGGAGAAGTCAAAAAACTGCACGAAATTGATCAGGAGAGATGTATTCAGTGTGGACTCTGTTATGAAGCCTGTAATGTTGATGCAGTTGATATATTTTATAAAGATGAAAATTAATAGCTGAGTACTTTTAAACCCGTCCTTTTAAAAGGGCGGGTTTTTTGATAGTGCTCATAGTGTGGACATCAGAGGTGAAAGATGTTAAAATATATAGTAATGGTAGTAAAATAGAAATTAGTGGTGAATTTAATTGAAAATAACAGATATTTTAACATTATATGATAAAATTTTAATTGGCTTCGTAATAATTTTAAGTCTCGTTTTATTATTAATTCCTTTTTATTTTTTTGGCGGCTCGGCTGAAGGTGAAGAATTAATTCTAAGGGTTCAGCAGGGAGATGAATTGATAAAAATTGTGGCAGTGGCAGATAGTTACCAGGAGCCAATAATTTTTAAAGTGCAGGGTCCAATTGGAGTTCATACGATAGAGGTTAATCAGGGTCGGGTCAGAGTCAAGGAAGCTCCAGCAGATGATCCACTTAAAATCTGTGAAAAAACGGGCTGGATAGATAGAGAGGGTCCAATTATTGTTTGTGTACCTAATTCATTGAGTCTCTGGCTGGAAAGTACAAACTCAGATATAGACGGAATGAGCTGGTAGGATGAAAAAAACAAAAAAAATTGTAGTAATTTCATTATTAATTTCGCTGGGATTAGTTTTACATCTAGTTGAGAGTTTTTTTCCACTTTCAGCAGTTGTGCCAGGAGCAAAACTTGGTCTGGCTAATATTGTATCTTTAATTGCGATTTCTTTACTTGGTTTTGGTGCTGCTTTTCAGGTTGTGATCTTTAGAGTTGTTCTCGGTTCTCTACTTGCAGGGACTTTTATGACAATTAACTTTTATCTTAGCTTTAGTGGGGGTATTTTAAGTTTTCTTTTAATGTATCTTGCCTATTATTTTTTAAAAGATTATTTTTCTTTGATTGGAATCAGTATAATTGGAGCTGTTGCACATAATACGGCTCAAATTACTGCTGCTTATTTTATTATTGCTAATCGAGGAATATTTTATTATCTTCCATTTTTAGTTCTTTTAGCTCTGCCTACTGGCTTAGGAGTAGGCCTGGTCAGCTTTTTTACTCTTAAACATTTACCGTACTCAATTACTGGGGGTAATTTTAATGATAAAAAAAGCAAATAATATAAAAAGTGATCTTAAATTGGTTTTAGCATCAACCTCTCCCCGGAGAGAAGAAATTTTAACTCAATTAAATTTAAAGTTTACTATTGTACCTTCAAAAATTGATGAATCTAATTTTGATTACAGCAATCCAGTGGAGCTGGTAAAAGTTCTGGCAGAAGAAAAGGCCAGTTCAGTTTCCCAGCTGGTAGAGGATGCAATTATTATTGCTGCTGATACAGTAGTGGTACATAATGAACAAATTCTCGGTAAACCGAACAGTAAATATGATGCAAAAAAAATGCTGAAAAGACTAAGTTCAGATCAACATCAGGTTATAACCGGGGTGGCTGTTTTAAATTCACGTACTGGTGAGAGTTATATTGATTATAATATAACTGAGGTTAAAATGACTTCTTTAACTGAAAATGAAATAAATAATTATGTAGAAACGGGAGAACCTTTGGATAAGGCTGGGGCTTATGCAATTCAGGGTTTTGGCGGACTTTTTATTGAAGAAATAAAAGGGTCCTATTATTCGGTGATGGGACTGCCTATTCATCAGCTTGCTAAATTACTGGAAAAATTTAATTATGGAATCCTATAGGAGAAAGGAGTTTATTTTTGATGGAAGGTCTACAGACCAATTTTACCATCAAAGAACTACCAGCAGAGGAGAGACCGAGAGAGAAATTATTAAAAAAAGGAAGTAAATATTTATCAACTTCAGAACTGCTGGCTTTAATTATCAGGACTGGCAATAAGGAGAGGACTGCTGTAGAACTAGCTCAGGACCTATTGAGTTTTTATGGGGGACTGGAGGGGCTGTTGGATTTAAGCTGTGAGGAACTACAAAAAATTAATGGTATTGGCACTGCCAAAGCTGCTCAGATTAATGCTGTGACTGAACTCAGCCGTAGAATATCTGCTTTAAAAAATCAAAAAAGAGATCTGGTAAGCAACCCGATTCAGGCTGCGGAACTTTTGGCTGGAGAAATGCGTTTTTTAAAACAGGAAGTATTGCGTGTTATTTTACTTGATGTCAAAAATAAAGTGATAGCTGTTCCTGAGATTTCGAGGGGGGGACTTTCAAGTTCCATCGTTCATCCGCGAGAAGTTTTTAAAGAGGCGATTAGACGCAGCAGTGCGGCTATGATTTTAGTTCATAATCATCCCAGCGGTGACCCAAGCCCAAGTGCCGATGATATCAGTATTACCAAAAAACTGGTAAAAACAGGAAAGATAATTGGGATAGAGGTCATGGATCATATAATTATTGCTGGAGATAAATATTTAAGTTTTAAAGAGAAAGCTTTGTTTTAATTTTGAATTTATTTTATTAATTTTAGTCTATTTTTATATAATTTGAAAGGGGTTTTAAGTAAATGGTTTTTAAATTTTTAAGTGCACCATTCTCAAGGGATATGGGTGTAGACCTTGGGACAGCAAATACACTGGTTTATATCAAAGGTAAAGGGATTTTAATTAGAGAACCTTCTGTGGTAGCTCTAAAAAAAGATAAGCAGGAAGTACTTGCTGTTGGTGATGAAGCAAAGAGGATGATTGGTAGAACACCTGGTAATATTATTGCAGTAAGACCAATGAAGGATGGGGTTATTGCAGATTTTGATGTAACTGAATCAATGCTTCGTTATTTTATAACTAAGGCTCATAAAAGAAGTAGGATGGTCAGGCCAAGAATAATTATCTGTGTACCTTCTGGTGTAACTGAGGTTGAAAAACGAGCGGTAATTGATGCTGCAGTTCATGCCGGAGCCAGAGAAGCATATTTAATCGAAGAACCTATGGCGGCAGCAATTGGAGCTGGGTTACCGGTACATGAACCAACAGGTAATATGATTGTTGATATTGGGGGAGGAACTACCGAAGTTGCAGTTATTTCTCTGGGAGGAATTGTTACCAGTCGCTCAATCAGAATCGGTGGAGATGATATGGATGCTGCAATTGTTCAGTATGTTAAGAGAAAGTATAACCTGATGATTGGCGAAAGAACAGCTGAAGAAATTAAAATTGAGATTGGTGCTGCTTTTAGTGATAATCCTGAAGGAGTAAAAGAAATCAGAGGGCGGGACTTAGTTAGTGGTCTGCCTAAAACTATAGAAATTAATGGGGCGGAAATTCAAAAAGCTCTGGAAGAACCGGTTGTTAATATCATTGATGCAGTTAAAATGACACTAGAAAAAACACCACCTGAGCTTGCTTCTGATGTAATGGATCGTGGTATTATCTTAACTGGTGGAGGTGCTTTATTACAGGGTCTTGATAAATTACTGATTGATGAGACTCAGATGCCTGTACATATTGCAGATGAGCCTCTGGATTGTGTTGCAAAAGGAACCGGTATTGCTTTAGAAGAAATTGATTCTTTGAAAAAGATCTTAATTACACCCAAAAAACTATCATAGGGGGTGTACCTGTTGTTTAATTTTAACAGGAATACTTTAATTGCAGCAGTTTTAATTATTATTTTAATTTTCTTATTTTCTTTTCTTTATTTTAATGAACTCCAATTTTCTTTTATTAGCTGGTTAAGTGATATTATCTATAATACAATTACTCCTATTCTTAATGTGGTCCATCATCTGGTAGAAACCATACAAAGTTATTTTACCACTTTATTTTCAATTGATGAAATAAATCAGGAAATAAAAAATCTGCGTCAGAAAAACGGTACTCTGGAAAGGCAGATACTTTTTTTGGAAAACATAAATAGAGAAAATAAACGTTTACGAGAACTGCTTGGTTTTAGTGAAAAAGTAGATTATCAGATGCAGGGAGCGGAAGTGATTGCAAACTCTCCTTCAATCTGGGAAAAAACTATAACTATTAATCGCGGCAGTAGTGATGGATTAAAAGAAAGAATGCCTGTTATTAGCTATCAGGGCTATCTGGTCGGCAGAATAGATCATCTGGGCAGTCATTCCGCTCAGGTTAGATTAATTACTGATCAGGACTTCGTAGTTGGAGGGATTATCGCCAGAACAGAATCCAGAGAAATAGGTCTGGTGAGAGGTAGTGGTCGTGATGATCAACCCAATATAATGGATAATATAGCCTGGGATGCTGATCTAGAAATCGGTGATATTGTATTAAGTTCAGGTTTGTCAAATAATTTTCCTTCCGGTTTGAAAATAGGTGAGGTTATAGAAGTTGAAACTGATAATTATGGACTTTCCCAGAAAGCTGAGATAAATTTATTTATCAATGATATTACTCTGGAAGAAGTAATGGTAATTAAAAATTTTGATCAGAAAGCCAGCAGTGAAGCTAAGGTTCAGGAAAATGAATCAATTGAGGAAAGTGAAAAAGATGAGAATATTACAAGCTAAAAAAATTAAAGCCACTAATTTGATAATGGAGAGTTTAAATTGAAGAAATATCTTTTTAATATTTTAATATTAGTCATTCTTTTGATCTGTCAGCTAACTATAGCTATCATTTTCCCATCTTTAAAACTGGTACCGGATTTTATTTTAATCTATATTGTAATTAGAGCTATAATTTTTGGTGCAAAAGATGCTATGATTTATGGGGCCATTGGTGGTATTTTTCAGGATGTTTTTTTAACATCTTTTATTGGCTTTTTTACACCGGTTAAAACTGCTGTTGCTTTTCTGGCAGCATTATTATCAGGACGTTTTTTTCCGGAAAACTTATTAATTCCACCCCTGGGAGTATTTATGGCAACGGTGGTTCACGAATTATTATATCTGCTGCTAAAAGAAAATTACTTATTTACTGCTAATTATCTTGTTTTGCTTAAAGAAATAATTTTACCTTTAGCTGCTTTAAATGCCCTGATAACTTTTTTTGTCTACTTAATATATTTTCTCTGGGGAAGGTGGGATTTGAGTGGACAGGCATAAAATTTTAAGAGTAGTTATTTTAGTTATTATTATTATTTTAATGTCCAGAGCCGCTTATCTCCAGCTGGCACGTGGAGATTATTATTATCAACTTTCGGAAGGTAATAGAATTTCTGTAAGACCAATCAATGCCCCAAGAGGTAGAATTTATGACCGGCGGGGAGAAATTATTGTTTCTAACAGACTTACCTATAATTTATATTTGATGCAGAATGAAATCCCGCCTGATAGATCAACAAAAGAAATTCTTACTAAACTTTCAGGTTTAAGCAGTCTGGCCGAATCACGTCTCATTTCGAATTATAATAATGCTGAGGCTGATACAGCTGTAGATCCTATTCTTCTGGCTCGCCATTTGAGTAAAGAAGATATGGTAATTATAGCAGAAAACAAAGATATTTTACCTGGACTGCTTGTTAAAGAATCTTCAATGCGAGATTATATTTATCCAACAGAACTGGTTCATGCTACTGGTTATACTGGCGAAATTAGTGAGCAGGAACTTATTTCATATAATGAAGCTGGTTATAATTATCGCGGAGGTGATTTTGTTGGTAAGGGTGGGCTGGAAAAAGAATATGAGTTTTATTTAAATGGTGAACGTGGAGCTGAACAGATTGAGGTTAATAGTAGAGGTCAAAAAATTAAGACTATCGGAATTAAAAAGCCTAAACCCGGTAGTGATTTGGTTTTAAATATTGATTTTTCATTACAGAGCTCGGTTGAAAAACTGTTGCAAGAAAATTATCAGAAATTAAGAGAACTGGCAGCAGAGGATGAAGAAAGGTCAATGCCAACTGGAATTGCTGCTGTAGTAATGGATATTGATACAGGTGGTATTTTGAGTAGTGTCAGTTTACCTGATTATAATTTGAATTTATTTGCTAAAGGGATCAGCAGTAGTGATTATCAGGAACTTGTTAATGATCCTTTAAGACCTCTAATTAACAGAACAACAATGACTGCAGTACCTCCGGGTTCAATTTTTAAATTGGTAACTGGAACTGCAGCTATGGAAGAACTTGGAGTAAGGGCCAATACTACTTTTTATGATTCAAATGGAACTTTTTATATTCCAAACTGGTCAAGACCATTTAGAAACTGGAATCCGGTTGGAGAAGGGAAACTTGATTTTGTTAAAGCAATTGCTCGTTCTAATAATATTGTTTTTTATGAGCTTGGTTATGAGTTATACAAGGAATATAACGGCGAAAAACTGGCAGAATATGCACGCAAATATGGGCTGGGAAGTAAAACAGGTATTGATTTACCTTCAGAAAAAAGCGGTCTGGTTCCAGATGACCAGTGGAAAAGAAATCAGCTAAATGTGGGCTGGTATCCAGGTGATTCGGTTAATCTCTCTATTGGGCAGGGAAGTCTGCTGACAACTCCAGTTCAAATTGCTAGTTTAATTTCTGCTGTTGCAGCTGAAGGACTGGCTTATAAACCGCAGCTTGTTAATAAAATAATAAATGCTGATGGCGAAATAGTTAAAGAATTTAATCCAGAAATTAATATTGATTTGCGTAATCAGATTGACAGTAATGTATTTGCGGCACTTAAGCAGGGGATGTATGATGTGGTAAATAAAAGTTATGGTACTGCCTCCAGACATTTTAGTGATTTTCCTTTAACTGTTGCTGGGAAAACTGGTACAGCTCAGACAGGAGCTTCCAATCATGCCTGGTTCGGTGGTTTTGTTCCTTATGATAACCCACAGATTGCCGTAGTAGTATTTATTGAAAATGGAGATTCAAGTGCTTATTCTGTACCAATTGCCAGAGAAATTATGAAATATTACTTTGGTTTAAAAAATCACCATAATAATAACAAAAAAATCTATTATTACAATAGAGAAGATGATATTGAGTAATTATTCTATTATGTTACAGATATATTCTGGAAGTATTTTAAACAGGTTAGGCAGGATTTTTACTTTTATTAAAGAATATATTTAAAAAGTGTTTAACTGAGGAGAGATCTTATGGCTTCTGTATTTTCGTTTCAGGCAGTTTCAGATGGTATAGTGATGAATTTTCGCGATGGCAGTACCTTTGGTAATATCAAAAAGGCTGTTAGTTTTCATGCTGCTGAAGCTTCTGATTTTTTCACAGGTGTTAACCTGTATTTAAATTTGAGTGGACTGGAATTAGCTTTTGAACAGCTGGAAGAATTAATGGAAATTGTAAAAAACTATAATCAGGTTAATAAAATCTATTTTACAGCCCGAAAGATAAAAAAAGATGAAAAAAAGGACGAACAGTATTCAGATGCAGTTATTATTAACAGAACCCTGAGATCAGGTCAGCGTGTCAAACATCAGGCAAATGTTGTCATAGTGGGTGATGTTAATCCTGGAGCGGAAGTCATAGCGGGTGGTGACGTAATTGTCTTTGGGAGATTGAGAGGTGTAGTTCATGCTGGTGCCGGGGGAAGCAAAAATTCTCAGGTTGCAGCTTTAAAACTGAATCCTACTCAATTAAGAATTGCCTCTTTAATAGCTCGTTCACCTGATGACAGTGATAGTTCTAAATTACAGGCAGAAAGAGCGTTTATTGAAAATGATCAGATTATGGTTGAGAAAATTTAGAATAAATTCAGGGGGGATTGAATTTGGCAGGCAAAACAATTGTTATTACTTCAGGTAAAGGTGGAGTGGGTAAAACTACTTCTTCAGCAAATATTGGTACTGCCCTGGCAATGCAGGGAAATAAAGTTTGTCTGATAGATGCTGATATTGGTCTTAGAAATCTGGATGTCGTAATGGGCTTGGAAAATAGAATAGTCTATGATATTGTTGATGTTGTTGAGAACAACTGTCGTCTGGAACAGGCAATGATTAGAGATAAGCGTTATGATGGTCTTTATTTACTTCCTGCAGCCCAGACGCGGGATAAAACTTCAGTAACACCTTTTCAAATGAAGGAATTAATAGAAAAGTTAAAAGAAGATATGGATTTTATAGTTGTTGATTCTCCTGCGGGAATTGAGCAGGGTTTTAAAAACGCAATTTCGGGAGCGGATAGAGCAATTATAGTTACAACTCCCGAAATATCTGCTGTGCGTGATGCCGATCGAATTATTGGGCTGCTGGAAGCAGAAGGTCTGCGTGATCCAGAAGTTATTATCAACCGGATTAGAGCAGATATGGTTGATCGGGGAGATATGATGGGTATTGAAGATATGATAGAAATTCTTGCCATAGATCTAATCGGGATTGTTCCCGAAGATGAAGGAATTGTGGTTTCTACCAATAAAGGAGAGCCAATTGCTTTAAATGATAATGCTAAAGCAGGTCAGGCATATAGAAATATTGCCCGTAGAATTATGGGTGAGGACTTACCAATGATGAAATTGGAAAAAGATAGTTTTATAACTAGATTTAAAAAATTAGTTGGTTTATCTTAATATAAGGGGGGGAGTAAAATCGATATATTAAAATGGCTCGGTTTAAAAAGTGATGACAAAAAAAGTAAGAGTGTAGCAAAGGAAAGATTACAATTTGTTCTTGTTCAGGATAGAGTAAAATTAACTCCAGATGAAATGGATGCAATGCGTGATGAACTGATAGGTGTCTTAAGTAAATATATAGATGTTGATTCTCAAAAGATTGAGATGGATGTTAAGCGTGAGGATGATATGACAGCCTTAGTTGCGAATTTCCCCCTCAAGGGTTCAAAATAGAGGGGTTGCTCCAATATGAACTGGAATAAAAAATTCCTGCGATATTTGAATTTTAATGTACCACTGGCGGTAATACTTTTGATTATAATTGGTTTTGTCAGCATAAGTTCTGCTGTTGAAATCAATCAAGTTGACAGTGGTGCCTTAAGATTTTTACAGAAACAGGCAGTCTCAGTTGTACTGGGGCTGCTAGTCGTTTTTATTCTGCAGGCTTTTGATTATAAAATTTTTAAAGAATATGCAGCTATTATTTATATTTTGATGCTGCTGATGCTGACTGCAACTATCTTTTTAGGTCAGGGTGTATCCGGAGGAGCTCACTGGATCAGCATTGGAGCTTTTAATCTCCAGACTTCAGAATTATCAAAAATTATGTTAATTCTGGTTCTGGCTGCTGTAATTGATAACAATTCTGATGACATGGGATACTTAAAAGGAATGTTTTTACCGTCAGTTACAGCATTTATACCTTTTGTGCTGGTGATTTTACAGAATGACCTGGGAACAGCTCTGGTTTTATTTTTTATTTATTTAGTGATGCTTTTTGCAGGTGGTGGTAATTTAAAGTATATGGCAGCAGTTTTTGGAGGTGGTTTTTTATTTATTGTTTTACTGATAACCGCTCATGTTATGCTGGATACTCCACTTCCTTTTTTAAAAGAATATCAGTTAAATAGATTAATTGTATTTATTAATCCTAATATAGATCCTCACGGCAGTGGTTATAATATCATTCAATCAATTATTGCTCTTGGTTCAGGTAGGACATTTGGTAAAGGGCTTTTTGCCGGAACTCAAAATCAGCTTAATTTTTTACCGGAGAAACATACAGATTTTATCTTTTCGGTAATTGGAGAGGAGTTTGGTTTTCTGGGTTCAGCAGTTGTAATACTCTTGTTTTTATATTTACTCTGGCAGTTTTTAAATATAGCAGAAAATGCCAGAGACCGCTATGGATATCTGGTTGTAATAGGTGTAATGGCAATGTTTTTATTTCATGTTTTAGAAAATGTAGGTATGACAATGGGAATTATGCCCATTACAGGTATTCCACTGCCCTTTATCAGCTATGGAGGAACTTTTATGCTTACCTCTCTAACTGCAGTGGCAATAGTTATAAATGTAAACTTAAGAAAAAATAAATTAATGTTTTAAATTATGAGGTGGTTTTTTGCAGTATAAGAAAAAAATTATAGAAAATTTATATAAAATATCCAGTCCGGAACGCTACACAGGTAATGAATGGAATTCAATTAGCAAGGACTGGGAACCAGAAAAACTTAAGGTAGCTCTAGCTTTTCCTGATGTCTATGAGATTGGTATGTCACATCTGGGGCTAAAAATTTTATATCATTTAATTAACAGAGAGGATAATATGCTGGCTGAAAGAGTTTATGCACCCTGGCAGGATATGGAGGATTTAATGAAAAAAGAGGATATTCCTCTTTACACTTTGGAGTCCTATCATGAAATAAAAGATTTTGATATTTTAGGTTTTACTTTACAGTATGAAATGAGCTATACCAACATTTTAAATATGCTTGATTTAAGTGGGATTTCTATTTATGCTGATAAAAGAGAGGAAGATGATCCTCTAATAATTGCCGGTGGCTCAACTGTATTTAATTCTGAACCAATAGCAGAGTTTATTGATCTCTTTTTTGTTGGTGAGGCAGAGTCATTTATAATAGATCTTTTAAATAAATACAAGCAGTTAAAAGCTGAGGGTTTAAGTAAAAACAAAATTTTAAATAATTTAAGTAAAATACCTGGAGTTTATGTTCCGTCACTCTATAGTGAAGAGTATGGAGAGCGGGGTGAGGTTTTGTCCCTAAATTCAGCTGCTGGCGTAAAGGGGAAAGTAAAAAAACAGGTGGTTCAGAATCTAGACCAGGCCTTTTATCCAACCGATTTTATAGTTCCTTATCGGGATACAGTGCACGAAAGAGTTGTTTTAGAAATTTCCAGAGGCTGTACCAGAAGCTGCAGATTTTGTGCGGCTGGTATGGCTTATAGACCAGTAAGAGAAAGAAGTGTTGAGCGCTTAATAGAGCTGGCAGATAAAGCCTTAAAAGCAACCGGATATGATGAGATTTCTCTTACTTCGCTCAGTACTATTGATTATACTGAAGCAAAACAATTGGTTCAAAAAATGACAGAAAGATTTAGTGACAAAATGATTAGTGTTTCTTTATCTTCACTAAGAGTAGATAAATTTTCGGTTGCTCTGGCAGAGGAAGTTAATAAAGTTAGAAAAACAGGTTTAACCTTTGCACCTGAGGCAGGAACCCAGCGTTTAAGAAATGTTATCAATAAAAACATTAGTGAAGAAGATATTTATAGTGCGGCTCGCTCTGCTTTTGAAAATGGATGGTCTAAAATAAAGTTATATTTTATGATTGGACTGCCCACCGAAACTATGGAAGATATTAGGGGTATTGCCGAGATGGCTAAAAAGATAAGAAATATTGGTCAGGAAGTTCGTCGTAACACTAAAAAGAGAATGCGTCGAATTGAAGTTTCTGTCAGTGTCTCAACTTTTGTACCTAAAGTTTTTACTCCTTTTCAGTGGCATAAGATGGATGATATAGAAACAATTATTCAAAAACATGATTACTTACGGGATAATATTAAAGGAAGAAGTTTTTCTTTTAGCTGGAATGATCCCGAACTATCAAGACTGGAAGGTGTTCTTGCCAGAGGTGACAGAAGACTCTCAGCGGTAATCGAATCTGCCTGGAAAAAAGGGAGCCGTTTTGAAGGATGGCATGAGTGTTTTGAGCCAAGAATATGGGGAGAGGCATTTAGGGAAAATGAGATTGATCCCGAAAATTATCTTAGAGAAAGAGGAGAAGAAGAAATTTTTTCCTGGGAAAAACTTGATATAGGAATTCCTAAATCTTTTTTACTGAAAGAATATCAAAACGCTTATCAGGAAGTACTAATAGATGATTGTAGATTTGCTGACTGTCATGGTTGTGCAATCTGTGGTAATTTTGAAGTTGATCTAGAGTTAGTAGGTGGTGGCACAGATGAATTACAGAATTAAATTTGCTAAACTTGAAGATTTAATGTATATTTCACATCTGGAAGTTATTAAAACATTAAGAAGGATTATCAGAAGAGCAGAACTTCCGGCAGCTTTTTCGCAGGGTTATAATCCCCGGATCAATCTTGCTATTGGTCCTCCACTTGCAGTGGGTTTAATCAGTAAAGGTGAGTATTTTGACCTTGAGCTGACGGAAGAATTGGAGGCCGAGGAGCTGTTGTCAAAATTAAACTCTGTCTCACCTGATCATTTAAAATTTTTAAAGGCTGTAGCAGTACCTGATGATATTAGATCTCTTTCATCTTTAGTTGATACTGCTATCTATACCATTAATTTTGAGTATACAGAAGCTAAAAGTTTAGAGACAGAAAAGGAAATGTTAGAAGAATTTATGAGTCAGGACGAAATAATGATTATCAGACACAGAAGAAAAAAAGAAGACAGAAAAATAGATTTAAAGAAAAGAATATTTTCTGCAGAGATAACAGATAAAAATAAATGGAAATTTGCAGTTGTTACAGGGAGTAGAGGAAATGTAAGGCCGGAGGAGCTCAATCGAGCTCTAAGGGACAAATATTCAAAAATAGAAGAATTTTCTCCTCTGCAGGTTGTTAGAGAGGGAGTATTTGTGAGAGATGGAGAAAGTTTTGATCCTCCCTATGCAGAAAAATTCATTGGGAGTTGAGATAGATGAGCAGACAAATAATAATTAATTCGGAATACAGAGAAAGAAGAGCAGCTTTATTAAATAATAATTCTTTAGAAGATTTATTTTTTGAAAGAGATACCTATCATAAAATTGCAGGTAATGTTTATCGTGGACGAGTGCAGGATGTTCTGCCTGGTATGCAGGCAGCGTTTGTTGACATTGGTATTGCCCGTAATGCCTTTATCCATTTAAATGATTTGTATCCTATTTTAAGTAGTGAGCAGAAAAAGAAGTTAAGTCAGAAAAATTTAAATATTAAACATGTACTGCAGCCAGGACAGTGGTTGATGGTTCAGGTTGTTAAAGAACCAATGGGTACTAAAGGGGCAAAGGTTACCTGTAAGATTTCGATCCCGGGTAGATTTTTTGTTTATATTCCATCCGACAATAAAATTGGAATTTCCCGCAGAATTAATGATGATGGTGAAAGAGGACGTTTAAAATCAATTGCTCAGGATTTAAAGAATGGAAAAGAAGGGCTGATTATTCGGACAAATGCCCATGATGAAAGTTATACTAAGCTGCAGAATGATTATAATTTTTTATCGGGAACCTGGAAAAGAATTCGTAACGATTTTTTTCAAAAAAATGATATAGATATTCTTTATCAGGAAGAAGATTTACTCAAAAATTTAATTAGAGATTATTTAGATGAAAATATTGATCGAGTAGTAGTAGATGATAAAAAAGATTACCAGCGTTTAATTGATCTTACATCGGTTTTTGCACCTGACTTAAAAAATAGAATAGCACTTTATCAGCGTAATATACCTATTTTAGCAGCTTATAATATCGAAAAAGAAATAGAAAGCTTGTTGCAGCGTAAGGTCTGGCTAAAATCAGGTGGTTATCTGGTAATTGATCAGACAGAAGCTTTAGTCTCAATAGATATTAATACCGGTAAATTTACCGGTAAGAAAAATCTGCAGGATACAATAGTAAAAACTAATAAAGAAGCGGTTTCGGAGATTGCCCGCCAGATTAAATTAAGGGATATTGGTGGGATAATAATTATTGACTTTATTGATATGAATAACCATTCTGATCAGCAGTCAGTAACTGATCTGCTGGCAAATGAGCTGGAAAAGGATAGAACTAAGACTTCTATTTTAGGTTTTACACAGCTTGGTCTGCTGGAGATGACCCGCAAAAAAGTTCGAGAAGGTTTTGGATCATTGATGCAGAAAGACTGTCCTGTCTGTGGAGGAACTGGTAAAGTTCTATCAGAGTCCACTGTTGCCATGAAGGTTATACGTAAAATTGATGAGATAACAAGCCGCAAAAAATATCCTGCTGTTTCTTTAGAACTACATCCGGAAGTAGCAGCTGTTTTAATTGGAGCTGGTGGAGAAAAGCTGCAGGAACTGGAAAATAAGTTTGGTATTGATATTTTTATCAGCGGCAATGCAGAGCTTAAATATGAGGATATGGTAATTGAAAAAGGAAGCAAAGAAGATCTTCAACCTGAAGTTTTAGATCTGGATGCCGGGGATAGAATAAGCGTAAAGATTGAGGATCAGCATGCCAGTAACGAAAATGCTGGTATTGCAAGAATAGATGGGTACATTATTATTGTTAATGGTGCCGGGAATATGGTAGATAATGAAGTTGAAATTATAATTGATGATATGCATCGCACCTATGCTAGAGCTCATCTGGCTTAATTTAGATAGCAATTTTTTCTGGATATTTATTAATGATTAATAATTTAATCATTTTAGCGAATCCCTTGACTCTGAAGCCGATTTATGCTAGAATTTATATCTGGAGTTATTTATCCAGCCTTCGTTTTGAAGGTGCCAAAACCGCACGGTACAGGTAGTAAAATCTCTTGCAATAAAGGGTGCCTCATCCGGCGAGTCTGAGGTAAGGGAGGTGTAACATATAATGTACGCTATTATTAAAACTGGCGGTAAACAGTACCGCGTTGAAGAGGGTCAGATTATTAAAATTGAAAAGCTTTCTGCTGAGGAAGGCGAAAATGTAGAATTTGATCAGGTTTTAGCTTTATCTGATGATAATGGTTTTAAAGCAGGTTCTCCACTTGTAGATGGAGCTTCTGTAAAAGGAAAGGTAATCGAACAGGGTAAAAATAAAAAGATTGTCGTTTTCAAATACAAACCAAAGATCAGATACCGCAAGAAAACTGGTCACAGACAGCCTTACACTAAGGTTTTAATCGAAGACATTAATGCTTAATTTATCTTATAGATAAGCAGAAATATTAACTTTTAAGTTAGTATTTAACTTTAAAATTTTTAAAAATTTATTTTCTAAGGGGGTGGAGTTAAATGTCCCAGAAGAAGGGTGTTGGTAGTTCCCGGAATGGTCGTGATAGTGAATCGAAACGACTTGGTGTTAAGGAATTCGACGGCGAATTCGTATCAGCTGGTAGTATTTTAGTACGTCAGAGAGGTACTAAATTCAAGCCAGGTTTAAATGTTGGCCGCGGTAGTGATGATACTTTATTCTCCAAGGTTGACGGTTATGTTAAATTTGAAAGAAAAGGTAAAAAGAATCGTCAGATCAGTGTATATACAGAAGATCAGGTAGCAGCTATTGCTAACTAATATTATTGTATAATATCCCTCAGTGCTTTAGGTGCTGAGGGTTTTTTGCTGTTTAATATTTCTGTGATTTTAGGACTTAAATTGCAATTTAAGTCTGCAATTTAAGTTAAACTATTTAATAATTAGCTTTTAAAAACGGAGGTGAATTTGATGTTTATAGATGAAGTAGAATTTAAGGTTAAAGCCGGTGATGGAGGCCACGGTGTAGTCAGTTTTCGTCGCGAAAAATATATTGATCAGGGAGGACCTGATGGCGGTGATGGTGGAGATGGCGGCAGTATTATTCTCAGAGTTGACGAGGGAATGAATACACTTGCAGATTACCGCTACAATAATATTTACAAAGCTGATCGCGGTCAGAACGGTCAGGGTAAAAAAATGCACGGAAAAAATGGAGAAGATCTCTACCTTGAAGTTCCACCGGGTACAATGGTTTATGATGCAGATACTGATCAGTTTCTTGCTGATTTAAAAGAAGCAGGAGATGAGTATACAATTGCAGAAGGTGGAAAAGGTGGTAAAGGAAATGCCAGATTTAAAAAATCAACCCGTAAAGCTCCCCGTTTTTCTGAAAATGGGGCTAAGGGTGAGCTGCGTAAAGTGCGATTGGAGCTTAAAGTTCTTGCTGATGTAGGCCTGGTCGGCTATCCGAATGTAGGGAAATCAACTTTGATTTCTCAGGTTTCGCATGCTAAGCCGAAGATTGATTCCTATCATTTTACAACCTTACATCCCAATCTGGGGGTTGTCAGGTATGGTGAGTATCAATCATTTGTTATGGCAGATATACCAGGTATAATAGAAGGAGCACATCAGGGAACAGGACTTGGTGATGAATTTTTAAAACATCTGGAAAGAACAAGGCTTTTGGTTCATGTAATTGATGTTTCTGGAATTGAGGACAGAGATCCTCTCGAAGATTTTGAAAAAATTAATAATGAGCTCAATAAATACAATGATTATCTTGCTTCCCTAGAACAGGTTATAGCTCTAAATAAAATTGATCTTGAGGAAGGAAGACAGAATATAGAAACCGTAAAATCTGAATTAAATGATCGCGGCTACAGTGTTTTTCCAATTTCTGCTGCAACTGGTGAGGGCTGTCAGCCCTTAATTTATCATCTGGGACAGCGTCTGGAAGAACTGCCAGAAAGAGAAATCGAAAAAGAGGAAGAGGTAGTAATCAGACCGGATTTTGTTGACGAATTATATATAGATAAGTTAAATAAAGATAAATATGAGATTAGAGGAACTCTGCTGGATTCCTATCTGGAAAAAACTGATTTCAATAATGATGCAGCTGTCCAGAGATTGATGAGGGTTTTAAAGCATTATGGCTTAAATGATATGATGGAAAAAGAAGGTGTCAAAGAAGGAGACACAGTAGTTATCGGTCCTCTGGAATTTGATTATGTGGAGTAAATTAATTCTAAATGTGATAATTTAGTGAAATATAGTATAAATAATTATTTAATAGGAAAGAAGGTGATATAATGTTATCAGGTAAAAATAGAAGTTATCTTAGAGGTGAGGCAAATTCTCTCGATCCTGTAGTGCACGTTGGTAAAGATGGAATTACAGAAGCAGTAATTGAACAATTAGATGCTGCTTTAGAAGATCATGAGCTGTTAAAAATTAGAATTTTAGAAAGTACAGGACGAACAACTCGTTCTGCAGCTGAGGAACTGGCCACAGCAACCGGTGCTGATGTAGTGCAGGTTATTGGAGGTATTGCAGTTTTATTCCGCCAGCGTGATGAAGATTCAAATTTTAAACTTTAAATAACAATTAAACCCGGGGGAGAGTTTCACAGGGAGGAATTTTTATGTCAAAAGTTAAAATAATAACAGATAGCTGTTCTGATTTGCCAGCAGAAATTGTGGACAGTTATGATATTGATTTTTTAAGTATAGAAGTTAACATTAATAACAGAGTTTATTATGATCGCGCTGATTTGCAGCCAGAAGATTTTTATAATTTGATTGAAAAAGAGACTGATGTACCCCGAACATCCAGAATTACTCCGGGCAAATTTTTGGAAGTCTATAAAAAAGGTCTGGCAGAATATGAACAGCTGCTGGTAATTGCTTTCTCTTCTAAATTAAGCGGTATTTTAGAATCAGCTGTATTGGCCAAAAATGAACTGAACAGCGAACAGGAGCGGATTAAAATTATTGACTCCAGAGCGGCTTCTGTGGGACAGGGGCTTTTAGTTTATCAGGCTGCAAAATGGCTGCAGCAGGGAAGAAATTTAGAAACAGTTGTCCAGAATTTAATGGATGATGCTTCTCGACTTGAACATATTTTTGCCGTTGGCGATCTGGAGATGTTAAAGCGTGGTGGCAGAATTTCTAAAACAAAAGCTGTGATGGCCAGTGTTTTGAATATTAAACCAATACTCCATATTCAGGATGGTCAAATCTTACCTCATGATAAAGTCAGAGGAAAAAAAAGAATGATTTCTTATCTATTAAATGAAATTGAGAAGAAGGCTGATCAACCTGAATCGCAAATTATTGCTTTAACTTACTCGCAGAATAAAGAATATGCCTTAAAATTAAAAGATCAAATTGAATCTAGATTTAAACCCCAGGAAATATTTATCAGTGAGATTGGTGCTGCTGTAGGGTCTCACGCTGGACCGGGAACCCTGGCAGTTGTTTTTAAAAATAGCAAAAAAGTTGCAGATCCGGAATTATACTAAATTATATTCTTAAATAAAGTAAAGAGAAAAGTGTGATTAGAGATGGCTATTTTAAATATTAATAATTTAAAAAAAGAATATGGAATTGAAACAGTACTCAAAGATTTTTCACTAAATGTAAATCAGGGAGAATCGGTGGCTTTGATTGGCCCTAATGGTTCTGGTAAGACAACAATTTTTAAAATCATTACTGGTCAGGAACATCTTTCTGAGGGAACAGTTTCGGTTAGAAATGATATTGAGGTTGGCTATCTTGATCAACTTCCTGATTTTAATTCTGAACTCACAATTTATCAGGAATTGGAAAAAGTATTTGCAGAAGTAAAAAAACAGATTAAAGAAATGAAACGACTGGAAGATAAAATTGCTCACCACGGTAAAAAAGCCGAAGAATCTAAATCCCACTCTAATAATCTTAAAGCCACTATGAGTAAATACAGTGCTTTACAGCAGGAATTCGAAAAAGGTATTGGTTATGAATATCAGAGTAAAATTCGTCAGGTTGCAGCTGGTATGGGCTTTGATGAAGAAGAAATCCAGGCAAAAACTTTAGATCAGTTGAGTGGTGGAGAAAAAACACGAGTTGGCCTGGCTAAATTACTTTTAATGGAACCTGATTTGCTGCTTTTAGATGAGCCCACGAATCATCTTGACTTAAAATCTGTAGAATGGCTGGAAAATTATCTTAATTCTTATCTGGGTAGTCTTTTGATTATTTCTCATGACCGTTATTTTCTGGATAATACTATTGAGAGAATAGTAGAGATTAAAAATGGTAAAAATGAGGATTACAGCGGTAATTACAGTTATTATCAAAAAGAACGAAAACGCCGGTATGAACAGCGTCTGCGAGAATATAAAAATCAGCAAAAGAAAATTAAGGAGCTAGAAGATGCGATAGAACAGCTTTATATTTGGGGTCGCTCTCGTGATAGCGAAAAAATGTTTAAAAGAGCAAAAGCGATGGAAAAAAGGTTGGAAAGAATTGACAGATTGGAAAAACCCCGTCTTAAAGGCAGAAAGATGAAGCTGGAACTGGATACTCAAATTAGAGGTGGAGATGATGTTTTATTTGTAGAGGATTTAAGCAAAAGTTTTGCTGATTTGAAACTTTTTGATAATTTAAATTTTGAGCTTCACCGCACTGATAGGGCGGCTATTATTGGTGATAACGGAACCGGAAAATCTACTATTTCACGTATTATTATGGGAGAAATCAATTCGGATCAGGGGAGAGTAAAGATTGGTACCAATGTCTATCCTGCCTATTATCGACAGGAATTTGAAGGATTTAATCCTGAAGATGATCTGATTAGTGCTCTCCAGAGAGAAACAGCTGTTACCAATTCTCAGGCAAGAGATATGCTGGCTTCCTTTTTGTTTACTGGAGAAGATGTTTTTAAAAAAGTAAAACAGCTAAGTGGTGGCGAAAAAAGTAGATTACGTCTGCTGCAGCTGATGAGTGGTAATTATAATTTTTTAATTTTAGATGAGCCAACCAACCATCTAGATCTGGCTTCCCGTGAGGTACTGGAAGAAGCGCTGCAGGATTATCCAGGTACAGTTTTGATTGTTTCTCATGATCGCTATTTTTTGGATAAGGTTGTTGATTATATTTATGAACTTGAAGAAAAGAAATTAAATAAATATTTAGGTGATTACAGTTATTATAAAGAAAAAAAACAGCAGCAAGTTTCTACAGAACAGCAAAAAGAACAGCAGCAAAAAAGCGAGGGAAAACTTGATTATGAGGCACAAAAAGAAGCCCGAAGTCAGGAGTTGAGAAGGCAAAAAAAATTGGAAGAGCTTGAATCTGAAATAGAAAAACTGGAAAAAGAACTTTCACTTCTGGAAACAGAGATGACTGCTGAAAAAAATATTGATGATTATGAACTTCTGCAGCAGTTAAAAGATGATTATCATACTAAAAATAAGAGACTGGAAGAGTTGTATGAGGAGTGGGAACAGCTAATTTAAATTAAACTGAGCATTATGTCGGAATGGGAACCGAATTTTAAAATGTGAGGTAGGGATAATGGAGGATATTTTAGATAAAATAAAAATTAAGGTTGATAATATTAAGATTGCTGAAACTGTTATGCAGCAGTGGCAGCAGTTGTTGGATTTATTGATGGATTTTTCAGAAGCTCAGGACGCACTGATTACCAGCTATCAGGAACCATATTTGCGAATAGAAAAAGGAAGTTCCAATCCAGATAATATTTTTTCTGAGGGTGATCGTTTTAAAGTTGAACAGCTTTATTGTAATCAGGTTATTGATAAGAAAACAGCTCTCGAAATCAACAATGCAGCCAGTATAAAAAAATGGCAGAATTCAATTTATCTGGAAAAGGGTTTAATTGCTTATCTGGGTTATCCGATTTTATGGCCCACGGGCGAGATTTATGGTACAGTTTGTCTCCACGCAAATCAGCAGCTAGTTTTTGCTGATTTAGTAAAAAAACAGCTTGGGTTTATAAAAAATTTGATTGAAAGTGATCTGGAGATAATATATCAAAATCATTTAAATATTAGTCTTAGAAAATATTATGCAGAATTAATTGATAATTTACCTGTGGGAGTTATGATTGAAGATCAAAATGGGAAAATTTTAAAGGTTAATAAGGCAATGGAGAAAATTAGTGGCTATGCAAGAGAAGAACTTTTAAAAAGCACAGTCTTTGAAACTGTAGTTCCGGAAGAGCAGGAGCATATAGCTAGAGAAAATATTAAAAAAATTCTGAATGGGGAGCTGATGATTCATGAACTTCCCTCAGCTAACCGCAGAGGAGAAGAAAGATTTATCAGGCTTCAGGAAAGAAAAATAACATTGCCCAACAATGAAGAAGGAATTATTTCAATTCAGAGTGACATTACTGATAAAATTCAAAATGCAGAAAAAATTAAATATGCAAGTTATCATGATAGTCTTACAGATCTTTATAATCGTTCCTATCTTGAAAATAAAATCCAGGATCTGAATCAGAAAAACAAATATCCAGTTTCATTGATTATGGCAGATTTAAATGGATTAAAACTGGTTAATGATACATATGGTCATAATGAGGGAGACAGATTACTAAAAAAAATGGCTGCCATTTTAAAAGATAGCTGTCGTGATAATGATTTGATTGCCCGCTGGGGTGGAGATGAATTTGTTATTCTGCTACCTCAAACTGACGGAGAAGCAGCAAAAAATATAGTAGCCCGGATTAATAAAAAAATTGCCAATACATTTTTAGAATTTGAGGATGGCAGCAGACTACCACTTTCTGCAGCTCTTGGTTATGGGGTAAAAAAGCATTATTTTGAGGATATTTTTGAAATTTTAACTGACGCTGAATCTCAGATGTATAAAAATAAACTGACAGAGAGCAGAAGTATTAAAAGTAATATTTTAAACACCCTTTTAAAAACTTTAAGCGAAAAAAGTCAGGAAACTTCCAGTCATTCTAATAGAATGGCTGATCTAGCCTGTAAACTTGCTCAAAAAATTGCTTTGAGTCAGACTGAAATTAATAAGTTAACTCTTATTGCTAAATTACATGATATAGGAAAGACGGTAATTCCAGAAAAAATATTAAATAAAAAAGATCAGTTGACAGCAGCTGAATGGAAGGAAATTCAGACCCATCCAGCAGTCGGCCATCGGGTTTTAAATGCAACTGAGGAATTTTCTCATATTTCCGAAGAGGTTTTATCTCATCACGAAAATTGGGATGGAAGTGGTTACCCGCGCGGTCTCAAAGGAAAAGAGATTCCCCTACTTGCTAGAATCATAGCAATTGTTGATGCCTATGATGTAATGACTACTGATCAGGTATACAAAGAATCAGTTTCTAAAAAAGAAGCTCTGAGAGAAATTCAGAATAAAGCCGGAAGCCAGTTTGATCCGGAACTGGCAGAGCAATTTATTGAACTTATGTCAGAGTAAAATTTTTATAATAAATGAAGAAAAACCTGCCGAGAGAAGGAAAATCAATCGGACAGGTTTTTCTTGTAGTATAATATTATTTATGTGATAGTTTAATAATATTATCAAATTTAATTAAAGAGCTACTGCACCTTCTTCGCCGGTTCTAATTCTAATTACGTTTTCGATATCAGAAATAAAGATTTTTCCATCTCCAACTTCCCCGGTTTGTACAGCTTCTTTAATCGCTTCAACAATTCTATCTACATCTGTATATTCAACAATTATTTCTACCTTTATTTTTTTACGGAGTCTAATTCGGTAAGTTACACCCCGGTAGGTTTCGGAATGTCCTTTTTGAGCTCCATAACCTTTAATTTCAGTAATGTTTAAACCACTAATTCCTATTTCCTCAAGTCTGTCAATTAATCGATCTGTTTTATCAGGTCTAATAATCGCTTCGATTCGTTTCATTTTAGCTTCCTCCTTTAATTTTGAGCTTTAATATTAACCATAAAGTCCGGATACGATTCTGCACCATGTTCTGAATAATCAAGACCTTCGATCTCATCTTCTTCGGATACTCTCAGTCCGATAACTGAATCAATTACTTTAAAAAGTACAAATCCCAGTCCAAAGGCCCAGAAGAAAACAGCGCCAACACCAATAATCTGGGTAATTAATAAATCAAATCCGCCTCCAAATAAGAGTCCGCCTTCTGTAGCAAAAAACCCAACTGCGATTGTTCCAAAAGCCCCACAGACACCGTGGACAGAAACAGCTCCAACAGGATCATCAATCTGTAATTTATCAAAAAACTCAACCGAGTAAATAACGATAATACCAGCAATTCCTCCAATGATAATAGCGGATAGGTTTCCAACAGCTGCAGTACCGGCTGTAATACCCACCAGACCAGCTAAAGCGCCATTTAGAGTCATACTAACATCAGCTTTGCCATATTTAATCCAGCTGACTATCATTGCCATAACTGCACCTGCAGCCGCCGCCAGATTAGTTGTTACTGCAATTGAGGCGATGGACAAATCGGTACCAGCTACAGTAGAACCAGGATTAAATCCAAACCAGCCAAACCAGAGAATAAAGACACCCAGAGCAGCCATTAAAAGGTTGTGTCCTGGAAGAGCATTCGCGCTACCATCTTTATTATACTTACCAATTCTGGGTCCCAGAACAATTGCTCCCGCTAAAGCAGCCCAGCCACCAACTGAATGAACAACAGTAGAACCGGCGAAATCAACAAGGCCCATTTCTGCTAACCAGCCGCCACCCCAGATCCAGTGTCCTACAACAGGATAAATAAATGCAGTAATCACAACACTGTAAGCTAAGTAGCCAGAAAAGTTAGTTCTTTCAGCCATTGCACCTGAAACAATAGTTGCTGCAGTTGCAGCAAAAACAGTCTGGAAAATGAAGAAAGCTGCAATCGGGATGTCAAGTCCTAAATTTGCAAATGTGTCCTGAAGAAAATAACCTGTATTGCCAATAAATCCATTTCCAGCTCCAAACATAAAGGCGAATCCTACTGCCCAGTAAACTAAAGAACCGGAAGCAAAGTCCATCATATTTTTCATAATTATATTACCTGCATTTTTAGCTCGGGTAAAACCGGCCTCAACCATAGCGAATCCAGCCTGCATAAAGAAAACTAAAAACGCCGCGATTAAAGTCCAGATAGTATCAATTGCAACTGAGTTGGCAGCTGCCTGATCTCCCTGGGCAAAAGCCAGCCCACTAAATAGTATTACCATCATTAATGCCGTCATAATCACCCTGAAAATATCATTACTCATTACTCTACTACTCATAATAATTTCCTCCTCGTGTTAGGTATATGTTAACTATGAGTAGATTATATATATAACTAACATAAAAAGCAAGTGATCTCAGGTTTATATAACAGTATACAGTAATTCAATTAAAAATCTGGTATTGCAGGCAGCTCTAATTTATGGCTGTTAGCGGAAGAAATTTGTTCTATCCTGGCGGCTGTTTCTGCTTCGGCTTCTCCATCTACAATATAGTAGTCAATTTCTCTATAGCTTAAGCCAATTTCATCTTCATCACTCTGTCCATCCCAGAGACCTGCCGAAGGTGCCTTGGTAATTATTTTCTGGTCAATTCCCATCTCTCGAGCCAATCCACGAACCTCAAGTTTAACTAAATTGCCTAAGGGTGCGATATCTATACCGCCATCACCAAATTTTGTAAAATAGCCAAGTTTGAGTTCACTGCGATTGTCAGTCCCTACAACTAGATAATTATTTAAATTAGCATAGAAATAAAGTAGAGTCATTCTAAGTCGGGGTTTCATATTTGCTAAAGCTAGCTTAAAATTTTCTTGGGCATCCTGCAGCTGCCGCTGACCATTAATTGCTTTTTCTAAATTAATTTCTGAATCACTATTATTTATAGTTTCTAAAAATTGCTGATATGGTTGACTTAGATTTATTTCTTTATATTTTATATTAAATTTTTCAGCATGTTTAATTGCATCAATACGATCCTCTGGACTACTCTGGCAGGGCATAATTAATCCCAGGGTATTATTCGGAAAAGCCTTTTGGCAGAGGAGAGAGGTAACTGAGGAATCAATTCCTCCGGATAGACCAATTACTGCTCCCTGACAGCCGGCTTTATTAACTTTTTCCTGGATCCATTCAACTAAATTATTTTCTATTTCTTTATAATCTCTATCTAACAATTTTAACACCTCATTTTAAGAATTTAATTAATTATCAACATGTAAATTGAGAATAAATATCTAAAAGCATTAGCCTCCCAGGAAATATTCAACTGGGAGGCCATTAATTATAGGGGAGTTATTAGTTCTTGTTTCGTACTCTTTAAAAAGTAGAAATTTCATTACTCCGATACTCTATTCTCTATTTCATTTTTCAGTAAAACAAATCTTTAATATTCTAATTTTAATTTAGTCTGGCGTTAATTAAAATTTAGTTAGATAACTATCCAGTTCCCACTGGCTGACCTGGGTTCTATATTCATCCCATTCTACTTTTTTAGCTGCTACAAAATGCTCCATCACATGTTCGCCCAGTGCACTCTTAATAACTTCATCTTTTAGTAAAAGTTTCACAGCGTCATTAATATTGCCAGGTAAACTTTCAATACCTAGTTCATTTTTTCGCTCTAATGACATTTCATAAATATTTTCCAATACTTCTTTTGGAGGTTCAATTTCATTTTTAATTCCGTCAAGACCTGCTTTTAACATGACTGCAATTGCCAGGTAAGGATTGGCAGTTGGGTCAGGATTTCTTAATTCTACCCTGGTTCCATTACCACGAGCTGCAGGTATTCTAATTAAAGCACTTCTGTTAGCACTTGACCAGGAAAGATAAACAGGAGCTTCATATCCCGGAACTAAACGCTTATAAGAATTTATAGAAGGATTGGTAATTGCAGCCATTGCTTTAGCATGTTTTAATAAGCCACCTATATAGTGATAACCAGTTTTACTTAGACCAAGTCGATCATCTTCATCATAAAATGCGTTTTCTCCATCTTTAAATAATGACTGATGAACATGCATTCCTGAACCATTTTCTCCAAAAATAGGTTTGGGCATAAAGGTTGCATGTAAACCGTGTTCATGGGCAATTGCTTTTGTTACAAATTTAAATGTTGCAATATTATCAGCTGTTTTAAGAGCTGGAGCATATTTAAAGTCAATTTCATGCTGGCCGGGAGCTACCTCATGATGTGAGGCCTCAACTTCAAAACCCATTTCTTCCAGAGCTAAAACAATACTGCGGCGGGCGTTGATACCCTTATCAATTGGTCCTAGATCAAAATAACCACCGTCATCATGAGTTTTAGTAGTTGCATCTCCATTTTCGTCTAACTGAAATAAGAAAAATTCAGGTTCGGGGCCAACATTCATATCAAAACCCATTTCGTCAGCTTCTTTTAAAGCTTCTTTTAAAACATTACGGGGACCACCAGAAAAAGGTTTGCCATCAGGAGTATAAACATCACAGATTAAACGTGCAACAGCGCCACCTTCTTCAGGACGCCAGGGAAAAATAGTAAAGGTATCATAATCAGGTCTTAAATACATATCAGATTCCTGAATTCTGGTAAAACCATCAATGGAAGAACCATCAAACATAATTTTGTTATCCAGAGCATCTTCCAGCTGTTTGGCTGTTATTGCAACATTTTTTACTATTCCCAGAATATCAGTAAACTGCATTCTAATAAACTTAACATTTTTTTCCTCTGCCATTTTTAAAATATCTTCTTTGCTGTACTTTGACATTATAATCACTCTCCTAAAATTTTCGTTTTTTAACTTCTGATTTCAGTATAGTGCCTTTTTAATAATTCGTCAATAGAACCGAAATTAGCAAAATAAAGCACGTCAGAGCCGACATAACAGTCTTTGTTAAAAAAATAATTACTTTAAGTCGTATTTTAAATACCTGTATACAGATATAATATTCTTGCGACTGATTCTTGACAATTTTCTAACATTAATGTATAATATACAAAATAAATAATTTAAAAGTTGTGAGAGGGAGGAAAATAATTTTGACTGGTTACAGAGAATCGGATTAGCTGAGAGCCGAGTCCCAGAAAAATTATTTTTGTAGCCTTTGAACTGTAGTTTTGAATAAAGTAGGAACTGCCGGAATCCAGTTTGTTTTGCACCCGTTATCTAGTGCAGAGGTATTGATAATTAATTATATCTAATTTTGGTTCAGTACTTTGAGAGGCTGTTTAAACAGCAAGTTGGGTGGTACCGCGTGAGAGAACTCTCGTCCCGATTAATAGTTTAGCTATTAGTTGAGATGAGAGTTTTTTCTTTATTAGATTATTTTTTATAACATTTATTTTATAATTTTGTATTTCAAAGAGGAGTGAGCAGTATGAGCATTAAGGAAAATGATAGGATAACAGGAGCAGAAATCTTTGTAAAGTCACTGGAAGCAGAGGGTGTAGATACAGTATTTGGTTATATTGGTGCTAAAGTAATTGATATATATGATAAACTCTACGATTCAAAAATTAGGCATATTATGCCCCATCACGAGCAGGGAGGAGTACATGCAGCGGATGGCTATGCCCGTTCGAGTGGGAAAACTGGTGTTTGTATAGCAACCTCAGGACCTGGAGCAGCCAATATGGTAACTGCGCTGGCTACAGCTAATATGGATTCGGTTCCTCTGGTAGCTTTTACAGGGCAGGTTCCAAATACCATGATTGGTACAGATGGTTTTCAAGAGGCTGATATAAAGGGTATTACGATGCCAATTACTAAAAATAATTATATTGTCAATGATGTAGAGGATCTGGCGCGAGTAATAAAAGAAGCTTTTCATATTGCTTCAACAGGAAGGCCGGGTCCGGTTCTGGTCGATATACCTTCAAATATTTTAAAAGCTAAAGCGAAATTTAACTATCCTGCCCAGGTTGATTTACCCGGATACAGCCCAACTTATCGGGCCAATAAACTGCAGTTAAAAAGAGCAGCCGAATTAATTAATCAAGCGGTTAAGCCAGTAATTTATGCTGGAGGAGGTAGTATAATTTCTGGTGCTGATCAAGAGATTAAAGAGCTGGCTCAGAGAGCAGAAATTCCTGTCACAACAACCTTAAATGGAATTGGTATTTTTGATGAAAATTCATATCTTTCTCTGGGAATGCTTGGGATGCATGGAACGACTGAAGCTAATCTGGCAATTTCAAATTCAGATTTGATAATTGCTTTAGGTGCCCGTTTTGATGATCGGGTAACTGGCAAATTAGAAGATTTTGCCGTTAATGCAGATGTTATTCATATTGATATTGATCCAGCAGAAATTGCTAAAATTGTTAAAACTAAAGTTCCAATTACAGCTGATGTTAAAATGGCATTGGAAGAACTTCTCCCCCGGATCAGGGAAGTAAAAAGACCGGGATGGCTTAAAGAAATTGAAGAATGGAGAAAAATTGATCAGCCGGCTGATCCAAAAAAGGCAGAGAAATTACTTCCCTCAGAGATAATAGAAACTTTATATCAGCTAACAGAGGGAAATGCTATTATAACGGCGGGAGTAGGCCAACATCAGATGTGGGCTGCTCAATATTATAAATATTCTAAACCCAGAACTTTTATTAGTTCTGGAGGTCTGGGAACAATGGGATATGGTTTTCCGGCAGCAATCGGTGCCAAACTGGCCAATCCCGATCGGGATGTTTTTGCCCTGGTTGGTGATGGCAGTTTTCAGATGAATATTCAGGAACTGGCAACTGCTGCTAAAAATAGAGTAGCAGTTAAAATTATACTTTTTAATAATCAGTATCTGGGAATGGTGCGTCAGTGGCAGGAATTATTTTACGATAAGCGATATTCTGCAACCTGTCTCCGACGTCAGGAGAACTGTCCACCCCATTGTTCTGCTCCTGGTCAGGATTGTCCGGAAATGATACCAGATTTTATTCAGGTAGCAAAAGGATATGGAATTAAAGGAGAAACAGTAACTGAACGCAGTCAAATTAAAAATGCATTAAAAAATGCCATTAAGGCAAATGAGAGTTATATTCTCAACTTTATGATTGAGGAAGAGGAGAATGTCTTTCCCATGGTTTCGGCCGGTGGTAGTCTTGAAGAAATGATTTTGCGCAAAGATAATAACAACAAATAGGAGGATAAATTTTTATGTCAGATATGTTGGTTAAATTATATGATTTAGAAGCTTTAGAAAATCCGCTAAAATCTTTAAAAGATGATGAGGTTGTAATAAGAAGAGCTATTCCACCTGAAAAAAACTATATTTTAAGCTGGATTAGAGAAAACTTTTCAGAGACTTGGGTTTCTGAGGCTGATATTGCAATGTCAGCCAGTCCTGCAAAAATATTTATTGCGGTTAAAGAAGGGGAGCTTCTCGGATTTGCCTGTTACGACACCAGTGCAAAAGGTTTTTTTGGTCCAACAGGAGTTGGCGAAAAAGCCCGTAAAAAAGGAATTGGAACTTCACTTTTATTGAAATCTATGGAAGCCTTAAAAGAAGATGGCTATGCCTATGCAGTGATTGGAGATGCCGGACCAGTAGATTATTACCAAAAAACATGTTCGGCTCAGGTTATTAAAGGTAGTGGAAAGAGTATTTATCGGGGTATGTTAAAATAAACTGTAGAGATGTCTCTTCCCAGGATTTAAAAAACTATTTATTGATAATTATCAATAAATAGTTTAAGATATAGTTAGCTAGGAATTCTGCAAAACTTTCTCTGTTATAATTAAATATCAGGGGAAGTTTTTTTCTTAAGGAGGGACTAAAATGTTCAGCAGTCTCAAGTTTCGAAAAAGGGACAAATTATTTTTTATTTTTCTCTTAATTGGTTTTTTAATAAAATATAACTATTTTAACTGGTATATTTTTAATGTGCCGTCTCTAAAAATATTACTTTTAAAAAATCTGATTATTTTTATGGCTTTCATCTTGCTTTCTGGTATTATATTGAAAAATAAAAGAAGAAAAATTATAACACTTGTCACTTATCTTATTTTTTCTTTTCTATTTATAGCTAATTTATATTATAATCGTTATTTTGGTAATTATCTGAGTCTGACTGATATGATAATGGGACAGGGTATTAGACCATTTAGAGTATTGACCAGACATTTAATTAATTGGAAGCTTGATCCTTTTTTTATCTTTGATATCCCAATTTTAATATATTTAACTGTAAAATCAAAAGCCGAAACTCCAATTTTAAAAAAATCAGAATTTAGCAGAAAAAATTTACTAAAGAATAATTTTATTTTAGTACTTTTAATAATAATACTTTTTTTTACTCAGCTTATCTACAGCTATAGTTTATTTCCAGCTGACAGTTTAATGGAACTTTTTAATCACAGTACGCCTGCTTTTGTTAATGTCTATGGAATTATTCCTCTTTATCTGGCAGAATATCAGGAACTGAAACATAAGAGTCAGCGGTCCAGAGAAATCTCTAATAAAGATCTGGAAATTGATCTGAGAAAAGTGGAAACAGAAAAGGAATTAAGCAGTGAAGCAGAGCTGGATAATATTAAAAATGTAATTATTATTCAGCTGGAATCACTGGACGCTAAACTTATTGATTATAAATACAATGGTCAGGAAGTAACTCCCTTTTTAAATAAGTTAAAAGATAAGTCTAAATATTTTTCTGATATTTATGCACATCATATTAATGGAAGTTTTGATGCCGAATTTTCTTTTTTTACCTCACTTTACCCAATTAATAGAAATTATACTTTTAGAAGTAATGACATGCGTGAATTTAATACGATAGTTAATGTTCTTCGGCAGGATGGTTATAACACCTATGCTTTTCACGGGAATAAAGAAGGTTTTTTCTACCGGGATAAGGGATATTTAGAAATGGGTTTTGACCGTTTTTACAGTCGAGAAGATTTTTCTGTTAGTGAGGCTGTCATTGGTGAAGATACCTATTTAGGAATTAATGATTATGATCTTTTTGACCAGTCAATTGATTATCTAGACCAGGCAAAAGAACCATTTTTATCAGTTTTTATTACGGTGACCAGTCATACCCCCTTTACTTTTTATCCAGAAGAATATAAAGTAAAAGAGTTCTCAGATATTGAAACCACAATAGTCAGAGATTATTTTAATTCCATGCATTTTGTTGATCATTCACTGGAGATGTTTTTTAAAAAAATTAAAGCAAATTCAATGATGGAGGACACCCTCTTTGTTATTTATTCTGATCATATAGCTGACATTAATCGAGAGGAGTATAAATCTGGTGACAATTTTGCAAACAACAGAAACATTAAAGAACCTGAGCAGATACCACTTTTTATTTACCATCAGGATATTGAACCAGAAGTAATCAAAAAAAGCGGCACTCATACTGATATTGCACCTACAATTCTTGACATCATGGGTTATCAGGAAAAACCAGAAGGTTTTTTAGGAGTATCTCTTTTAAAAGAAATTGAAAATCCGCTGTTTTTTTTACATGAGATACCTCAGATCATTTATAAAGATCAGCTTTTTATTAGAGTTCCAGCTGGTCCAGAAGAAGAAAGTGAGTTTGAAAAAATTTCCTATAAAAAAAGCACAGGTGATTTAAATGTTGAGCTTCCAGAGAAGGAAAAAGAGCGTTTGAATAATACAATTAATTATATGCAGGAAGTAATGAATAGATTTTTAAGTGAATAATATAAAACTCCTTAGCTGCAAATTAATGTCTGAGGAGATTTTTATTTACTTAAGTTTATGTTATAATATTAATAGAATTTTCGTAAAAATATTATAAGAATTTAAAGAAAGGGGCAAAATATGAAAAAATTCCTGAAAAAGGCCTCGGTTTATCTTTTATTACTACTTTTAATTGCGGCAGGAGTATTTTCTTTAAATTATTTTTTAGGTCACAGACTGACCAGTGATTTGGAGAATGAGATTGAAGAGATTGCTGCAGAAAATAACTATCAGCTCCGCTACTTAAGTATTAAATCTAATCCTCTTTTAAGAAGGGTGGATATTGATACTCTGAGTTTATTAAAAAATAATGAGCAAAGCTATGAAATTAACGGAGCAAAAATAGAATTTAGCTGGCAGCAAATATTTAATTATATAAAAGAAAGAGAATTTTTGACAAAAAAAGATATTAAAGCTGACATAGATAAGTTTAGTTTTTATGACCTACAGCGGAATAACCACTTTGACTTTTTTAATACTGAACTCAGCTATCAGGGGGGGTTTAACTCTGAAGATTTAAAAAAACCGCTGGAACTTATAAAAAATGATCATAAGTTGACAGTTTTAAGTGAAGAATTAAATTATGATTATCCTTTTTATCGTAGTTATGGAATTGATAAAAACAACTGGGAACAAATTTCTACTTTTAACAATTTTGCTTTTGCAGCAGATTATCAGAGTCAGAACAATAGGCTGCTGATAAATGATTTTATGCTTAAAAATGAGTTTATTGATTATGAGCTTAATTTTGAGACTGTTATCGAAAGAAGACTAAATGATACTGGTGCCACCAATCTTGAAACCAAGGCAGAAGACAGTAAAAATCAAAGAGCAGAAGATACTTCAAATAAAACAGCAGCTGATTTTGAGGAAATTGTTATTTACAGTGATAAAGCAGAAAAAATTGTCCTCCAGGAATTAAAAAGCAATTATAGTCTTGCTCTAAATGGCGAGTTTTTAAATATTTCTAAAAATGATTTTTTTAATAAATTTTCGTTTACGGAGCTAAATCTAGATTCTGATTTTGAAATGTATTTAAACTCTAAAAACAGCAGTTATCAGTTCCAGAAATTTGATCTGGATTTTGATTTGAGTGATTTTAAGCTGGGTCTGCAGGAAAATTTAAGTCAAAGAGTTAATGAAAGCAGTTTTGGTATTTTAGCTCAGAACAAACAATTTCAGCTCAATATTGATTCCCTGAATTATCAACAGAATTACAGTCATCCTCAGGGTAAAAGTCAATTAAACTTAAAATCAAATTTAATTGATGCCGATTTAAATGCTGAATTTAATTTGAATAATGAAATTCCATATATTAGTAATTCGCTGCTTAAATTCAAGTCCAAAAATCAATCTGTAGAACAGTTACTGCTTTTTGCCCAACTTTTATATGGAGATAGTTTTAAACAGGATGATGAAGGTTATTATTATATTGAAAGCTGGGGAAGCCTGGATAATTTGAAGTTTGAATAAAGTTTAACTTTACAACTCAACTTTAAAATGCTAAAATATAAATAGAAAATTGAATATAACTAACGAGGATGGGTGAAATTCCCTACCGGTGGTAAAAGTCCACAAGTCCATTTGGGATTGATCTGATGAAATGCAGAACCGACAGTAAAGTCTGGAAGGGAGTTAGATTATAAATTTATTAATCTAATTTATTTTGTTTAATAATGGGCAAATTTGTTCATTAGTGGGCAAAATTATATTTTGATAAATTTAGTTTAGGTATTTTTGATTATTAAGTCCTTCCAGTACTGGAGGGACTTTTTCTTTTTTAAAGGATGTTTATTAGAAAGAAAAGATTAATAATAACTACTGAAATGAAAAAATTTTAGAAGACTGGAGGTATAAAATGCAAGATTTTTCGATTGATGATCAAAAATACATGGCAAGAGCTTTAAATCTTGCCCGGCAGGGAGAGGGTAGCACTTCGCCCAATCCTATGGTAGGTGCTGTTGTGGTTAAAAATGGAGAAATTATTGGTGAGGGTTTTCATCATAAATATGGTGGTCCTCATGCTGAAGTTTATGCACTTCAAGCTGCAGGAGGTGCAGCAGCCGGAGCAGATATCTATGTCACTCTGGAACCCTGCAGTCATTACGGTAAAACACCTCCCTGTGCTCAAAAGCTTATTGATTCAGGGATAAAAAGGGCTGTAATTGCCATGATTGATCCCAATCCTGAAGTTGCTGGTAGAGGAATAAAAATGTTAAGAGAAGCAGGAATTAAAGTTGAAGTAGGACTATTAGAAGAGAAAGCTCAAAGACTAAATGAAAGTTTTTTGAAATATATTCAAAGTGACTATCCTTTTGTTTATTTAAAAAAAGCTCAGACTCTTGATGGTTATATAGCAAGCAGTACTGGAGATTCCAAATGGATCACTAATTCCAGAGCCAGACTGGAAGGTCACCGACTAAGGCATCGAGTCGATGCAATTATGGTTGGAATTGGGACAGTTCTGGCTGATAATCCTTCTTTAACTGCCAGACTGGAGGCAAAGAATGGAATTGATCCACTTAGAATAATCCTGGATCCAATGCTTGATATTCCAATGGATGCCCGAGTTATCAACCAGAAATCTAGAGCAGATACTTTAATTATCTGTGCCGAAAATTTTCCTCCTGCCAGAGCTGTCGAGGCTCTTGAAAAAAAAGAAATTTTAGCCCAAAAAGAGAAAGTCCAGGTAATGAGTTTTAAAACCGGAGCTGATAATTATTTTAGACTCAAAGATCTCTTGCAAACTCTGCATGACCATAATATTAGCAGTATTTTAGTTGAAGGAGGAGCCAGATTGAGTCATACTTTTCTAAAAGAAAAGCTGGTGGATAAATTTTATTATTTTATTGCTCCCAAAATTTATGGAGGCAGTGATGGAATTGCTGCCTTTTGGGGCAGTGGCCCAAAAATGATGGCAGATGCAGTAGAGCTTAAGATAATTGAACAGAAAAATTTGGGAGATAATCTATTATTTATAGCCGAAAAGATGCACGATCAGAAGGAAAACTAATTATGGTTAATCTCATTTAACGGGAGGTGTAACTATTGTTTACTGGAATCATTCAGGAAAAAGGATATTTTTTGCGCAGATTTAAAGGCAGTGGCAGCTATCAGCTGGAAATTAAGGCAGATAAAGTTTTAAATAATATTAAAAAAGGGGATAGCATTGCTGTTAATGGTGTCTGCCTGACAGTTGTTGATTTTGGTCAGGATTATTTTAGAGCGGATGTTATGCCGGAGACTCTTAAGGCTACTAATTTAGGTGATTTAAAACAGTCTGAAGCTGTAAATTTAGAACAATCTTTAAAACCGGATGACTTTATTGGTGGTCATTTTGTTACCGGTCATGTCGACAGTACTGCTGCTGTCAGATCAATAAAAAGTGAAGCTAATGCAAAAATTATCAATCTGCAAGTTAATGAGCAGCTTGAAAAATTTATTGTAGATAAAGGTTCTGTGGCTATAAATGGAGTCAGTCTGACAGTGATGGAGATCAAAAGTGGTATTTTAAAAATTTCGCTAATCCCGGAAAGTTGGTCTCAGACAAATCTCTCTCAGCTGGATCCAGGTGACAGTGTCAATATTGAAACAGATATGCTGGGAAAATATGTTTATAAATTGCTTGGAAATATCAGCAATCAAAAAGATGAAAAGTCAAAAATATCAGCAGAATTCTTAGCTGAAAATGGTTTTTTCTAATTTTTAAAATTATCAATAAAACAATTAATCTTTATAGAAATAGTAAAAGCATAGAAATAATAAAAGCAAATATTTGTCCGAAAGGAGAATTGAAATGGATAAAATAGAGGCTGCAGTAGAAGATATTAAGGCTGGTAAAATGGTAGTGGTAGTTGACGATGAAGACCGAGAAAATGAGGGTGATTTATTAATGGCAGCAGAGAAAGTTGATAAAGAGGCCATTAATTTTATGATCAAAGAAGCCAGGGGCTTAGTCTGTACTCCATTGGAAAAAGAGACAGTTGATAGCCTTGGTTTACCAATGATGGTAGAAAATAATACCGAAACACACGGTACTGCTTTTACAGTTTCTGTTGATCATAAAGATGTTACAACAGGCATTTCACCTCAGGAAAGAGCCCATACAATTCAGCAGCTTGTCAGATCCAGTGTAAAAGCAGATGATTTTATGCGTCCGGGCCATGTGTTCCCCTTAATTGCTAAAAAAGGCGGAGTTTTAAGAAGAGCCGGTCACACTGAAGCAGCAGTTGATCTGGCCAGACTGGCAGGGTTAAAGCCTGCAGGTGTAATCTGTGAGATTATCAAGGAAGATGGAGAGATGGGGCGTCTGCCTTATCTAAAGAAATTTGCTAAAAAACATAATTTAAAGTTAATTTCCATTGAAGACTTAATTAAATATAGAAAAGAAAAAGATAAGCTAATTGAAATGGCCGCTGAAGCCAAACTGCCCACAGACTTTGGTGAATTCAGAATCAAAGTATTTACTACCAGAGTTGATGATAAAGAGCATATTGCAATTATTAAAGGTGATATAAGAAATAAAAAAAATGTTCTGGTTCGAGTACATTCTCAGTGTATTACAGGAGATATCTTTGCTTCCAGAAGGTGCGACTGTGGTGAACAGCTGGCAGCAGCCTTAAAGTTAATTGAAACGGAAGGTAGAGGAGTTGTATTATATATGAGGCAGGAAGGACGCGGTATTGGACTTGCCAATAAAATTAAAGCCTATCAACTTCAAGATCAGGGGATGGATACTGTAGAAGCCAATGTGGCTCTCGGCTTTGACCCGGATTTAAGAGATTATGGTATCGGAGCTCAGATTCTTTCTGAACTGGGACTTTCAACTATCCGTCTGCTGACAAATAATCCAACTAAAATTGTGGGGCTTGAAGGTTATGGTCTCAAAGTAACTGAGAGAGTACCATTAGAAATTGATCCTAACCAAGAAAACGAGTTTTATCTTAAGGTAAAAAAAGATAAGATGGGTCACCTTCTGGATTTATAGGTAATTATTTTACCAATTTAGAAGAAACTATTCACAAAAGGAGAATGATAAAATATGAAAAAATTTGAAGGAAAATTAAATGCGCAGGGAATGAAAACAGCAATTGTTGTTGGCAGATTTAATGAATTTATTTCCGGTAAATTGCTTGAAGGGGCAGTTGATGCTTTAAAAAGACATGGAATTGATGAAAATCATATTGATGTAGCCTGGGTTCCAGGAGCATTTGAAATCCCTCTGACTGCAAAGAAGTTAGCTGCCCGAAAAGATTATGACGGGGTAATTGCACTGGGAGCAGTTATTAGAGGTGAAACTCCTCATTTTGATTATGTAGCAGCAGAGGTTGCAAAAGGAGTTGCTAAGGCGGGACTGGATACAGAAAAACCGGTGATTTTTGGTGTGCTGACAACAGATACAATTGAGCAGGCGATTTCTCGAGCAGGTACGAAAGCCGGCAATAAAGGTTATGATGCAGCAGTTTCTTTGATCGAAATGGTTAATTTATTTAAGGAAATTGATTAATATCCTGTAATTTGTTAAATTTATAGACTGAAAAAGTTTGTAATATAATATTTTTAGTTTTATCCTCTTTAGAATTTAGTTGTAATATTTTTCTAAAGGGGATTTTTTTATTGGAAAAATTTTATGATTAATTTTTATTGATTTAAAGAGCAGGATTCGATATACTATAACATGTATAATATTAATAATAAAGGTAGGTTAGAAGATGACAAAAAGATCTTTGTGGAGTTTTTTAAAAGATGAAATCAAAGAGATAAAAATCAATAATTATATAAATGATAAACTCCTAATCATTTTAAATGTTTTATATATTTTCTTTGCAATTTTTTTAATACTCAGTAATTCTATAAATTTAAACAATTTTGCACTTTCTGCAGATACACTGCGGGGAATAATTGTCCAGCTACAAATAATTATATTACTTTATTTAACCTTTAATTTTGCTGCGGGAGGTTTTATTTCTGCACTGATTTTAAATGTTTTTTCTGTTTTTTCCTTTGCCACAGTAATGATTATTAAAAAATCAATCTTTCTTTTACCAGCTCTGATCGGGTATTTGACAATCCTGATTATTATGTATTTGATTTTTGATTATCAGCAGGAAATAAATTTAAGAGTCAACCAGTTAAAAAAAGAAAAGAAAAAGCTGCAATATATGGCTTATTATGATAATTTAACAGAAATAGCTAATAGAGAAATGCTAATTGAAAGACTTGACTATCTTTCTTCTATGTCAGAAACTGAAAAAATTAATTATAAATTAATATTTGTGGATTTTAAAAACTTTAAAAAAATTAATGATTCCTGGGGTTATGAAACTGGAGATTATATTTTACAGGAAATAGCTTTTAGACTTCAAAAGTGTCTGGATGAAAATGATCTTCCAGCTCGACTGGGTGGAGACGAATTTGCTGTAATTGTTCAGCGAGAATTGTCCGAAAAAAATTTAAAAAGATATATTAGAAAAATAAAAAGAGAACTTGAAAGACCATACAGATGTGAAGGTAGAGAAATTACTTTAAACAGTAATTTTGGTGTTTCATCTTATCCTAAAGATGGCAAAAACAGTAAAGAAATTATTAGAAGTGCTGATATAGCTATCTATAAGGCTAAAACTAGTATTGATAAAGAAATCGAGTTTTTTGCCAGAAATATGGAAAAAGACGTTGTAGCCGGAGTACAGATGGAAGATTCTCTTAAAAAAGCAATTAAAGATGAAGAATTTCATTTATTATTTCAACCTCAGTATCAAATCGATGGAGAAAAGTTGAGAGGTTTTGAAACATTAATCAGATGGCATTCTCCAGAACAGGGGACAATTAGTCCAGGACGTTTTATTCCGATTGCCGAAAAAACAGGTTTGATTAAAGAGATTGGAGAATGGGTCATAAAAACTTCCATTAATAAATTTAGATCTCTCAATGGTAGATTTAAAGATGAACCGGTTCTCTCAATCAATATTTCTGTTGTTCAGCTAACAGATCCTCATTTTATCGAGCAGATTACAGAAATTATAAGTCAGGAAAAAATTGAAGGATTTAAACTTGAATTTGAAATAACCGAATCACTTTTTATTTCTGATCAGGAATATGTAATTGATGTTTTATATAAATTAAAAGAACTGGGAATTAGTATTGCAATGGATGATTTTGGAACTGGCTATGCTTCTTTGAGTTATTTGCAGCATATTCCACTTGATATTTTAAAGATTGACAAGGTATTTATCGATTTAATTTCTCAAACCCAGGAAAGTGAGAAGATGATGGTCCCTCCAATAATTGAGATGGCTCATCAGTGGGGAATCAGGGTTATTGCGGAAGGTGTGGAAACTGTAGAACAACTTCATTATTTAGAAGACCATAATTGTGATTATTTACAGGGTTTCCTTTTAAATAGACCCTTGAGTGAATATCAGATATCGCGAACTTTTTGATCGTTAATTTTTCTCTTTTGCAGACTTTTTAAGAGCAGATAGGTAGTTAACAAATAAGTTGATCTGACAATCAAGAAAAGAAAAAAAATTAAACTGGAGTGATTATAATGTCAAATATTAACTGGAAAAAATTACTTAGTGGTACTGATGTAAGAGGTAAGGCAATTGCGACCGAAAATGAAGAAGCTAATTTAACTGCAGAGGTGGCAGTGGGAATAGGATTTTCTTTTGTCAGCTGGCTTAAAGATAATTTAGATCAAAAACAGCAGAAGCTTAAAGTAGCAATCGGTCATGACTCCAGGTTGAGTGCCGAAAAGCTTAAAGATGCTCTTGCCTGTGGGATGGAATTGGCGGGAGCCAGAGTTTATAGTACCGGTTTGGCTTCTACTCCTGCAATGTTTATGTCAACTTTATTAGAAGGTCATCAGTATGATGGAGCAATAATGATTACAGCCAGCCATTTGCCCTATGATAAAAATGGATTTAAGTTTTTTACTCGTAAGGGAGGGTTGGAAAAAGAAAATGTTATTGAAATTCTTAACCTGGCAGCTGAGAGAGAAAGTGAATTTTTAAACAGTAAAGCTACAAATCCTGAAGAAATAAATGAAATTGATTTAATATCTGATTATGCTGAACATATAAAAAGTATTATTCGCAAAAATCTAAGCCCGAAGGTTGACCAAAAACAACCCCTTGCTGATTTTAAAATTGTAGTGGATGCAGGAAATGGTTCGGGTGGATTTTTTACTGACAAAATTCTTAAAAGTCTGGGTGCGGATACTGAAGGTAGTAAATTTTTGGAACCTGATGGTAATTTTCCTAATCATGCGCCTAATCCTGAAGATAAAGAGGCAATGCATTCAATTCAGCAGACTGTGCTTGCAAATGAAGCTGATTTAGGAATTATTTTTGATACTGATGTTGATAGAGCAGCGGTAGTAGACAGCAGTGGTCAGGAAATCAACCGGAATAAATTAATAGCACTGGCTGCAGCTATAGTTTTAGAAAAAAATCCAGGTGCAACTATTGTTACCGACTCTGTAACTTCAGTTGGTCTTAAAGATTTTATTGAAAATAAGCTGGGAGGAGTTCACCACCGCTTTAAGAGGGGATATAAAAATGTGATTAATGAAGCCAAAAGGCTGGAAAGTGAAGGTATTAAGGCACCACTTGCTATAGAAACTTCCGGTCATGCAGCTTTTAAAGAAAATTATTTTCTTGATGATGGTGCCTATCTGGTAGCAAAAGTTCTGATTAAAATGGCTAATTTAAAAGCGGAAGAAAGCAGAAAGATCGGGGATCTTATTTCAGAGCTTAGTGAAGCAGAAATTAAAGAGGAATATAGAATGACAATCCAACTTGATGATTTTAAGGAATATGGACAGCAGATTCTTAGAGATTTAAAAGATTACATTCAGGATATAGATAACTGGGTAATCGCACCTAAAAACTATCAGGGGGTTAGAGTAAACTGTGGTGATAATGACTGGTTTTTATTGAGAATGTCACTGCATGATCCGGTTTTAGTTTTAAATGTTGAATGTGATAAAAAAGAAAGTCTGGATTATATTTTAGAAAAACTAAAGGTATTTTTGGATAATTACAGCAGTGTGAATGCTGAAACTTTAAAATAATGTCTTTAAAAGTCAATTATTTATTAGTTTAAAATTTAATAGCTTGTAATCAAGATTTTAAGAGGAGGTAAATAATGAAATACAGATATCTTGGAAACTCTAATTTGAAAGTTTCTGCAGTTGGTCTGGGAACCTGGGCTTATGGTAATGACACATTTGGTAAAGTTGAAGATCAGCAGTCGATTAAAGCCATCCGAGCTGCTGTGGAAGCGGGAATTACTTTGATTGATACTGCTCCAGCTTATGGGGCAGGACACGCTGAAAAAGTTGTTGGGAGAGCAATTGAGGGAATAAGAGATAAAGTAGTTATTGCCACAAAGTGCGGAACTCATCGTGATGGCTCAAAATATGTTAGAGATTTAAGTCCAAAAAGAATCAGAAAAGAAATGGAAGCTTCATTGACAAGATTAAATGTTGAACAGATTGATCTTTATCAGATTCACTGGCCGGATCCAGATACTCCTTTAGAAGAAAGTGTTGAAGAACTTTTAAAGTTAAAAAAGGAAGGTAAATTTAAGTATCTGGGTGTCTGTAATTTTGGAATAGAATTGATTGAAGATATTTCTGAAATGACTGATATAATATCACTGCAGCCACAGTACTCGCTTTTAAAAAGGGATGTTGAAGCAGAGATATTACCCTATTTAGTTGAAAATAATTTTGGTTCCTTGAGTTATGGAACTCTTGGGGGCGGTATATTAAGCGGAAAATATCAAGAAAGACCGGAGTTTGAAGATGAAAAAGATAACAGAGCTGGATTTTATCCCTTTTTTAGAGAAGAAAACTGGCCTCAGACTCGAAGTTTAATCAGTTTACTTGAAGAAATTGCTGCTGCTCACAATCAATCTCCTGCTCAGGTAGCAATTAACTGGGCAATTAATAGAGCTGGAATAACTACAGCCTTAGTTGGAGCAAAAACTGAAAAGCAGGCCCGAGAAAATGCTGAAGCATCAGATTTTGATTTAACTAAAGCGGAAATGGATGCTCTGGCAGCAGAGTCGGATAATGTCATTAAAAATTTAAATTATTAAGTATTTTAAAGTCCTGAGTTAATTAACTCAGGACTTTAATACAGTTTAATACAGTTAGAATAATTATATTTTATAAATTATTCATCTTTTTCAGCTTCTTCCTTTGTGCTTTCTTTTTTCTCTTTAGCTGCTTCAATTTTTTCAATTAAGGAAGGAACTTTTTCTATTAATTTATCAAGTGAATTTTTATTTTTTACGGGCATCATTTCTACTTCACTGCCTCTAATAACCAGGATTGCATCAGGCGAAATCTTACAGCCAACTCCACCTCCACCGCCGCCCGATTTATCTTCTTCCCCAATACCTCCACCAAGACCAAAGGAAGCAGTTATTATTGGAATTAACTTTACTTCTCCTACCTCAATTATTTCTCCAACAACTGTTTCAGTCTTCAAAAAATTATCAAGTTTATCATACATTTTTTCCATAACTTTTTCAGTACTTTGCATCAAAATCACCCTTTCTTAGAATTTGATTGATATAAATGCCAGAAAATTTTAAGACTTTTTAACGAAAAGATAAACTTTAATATGTGGTAGATAATTTCTCCAGGTCTAATTTTACCCCCGATTGAACCATCTGCCTCAAAAATCACCTCCTGCCAGTTAACTTCAACTTTAATATTCGGATAATCAAACACTTCTTTAAAAGTATAGTAGTAGGCCAGGAAAAGACCATTATAGTAGGGATCCTCAAAAGAGAATAATAAATTTAATTTTAAATAATCTGCTTTTAATATTTTAATTATATCCAGTATAAATTTAAACAAATGACTAAAATTTTCTTTATTTATCAATTTATAATCAAAATTTAAAGATGATTTATTTTTTGGTTTTTTTACTTTATCGTTTTTAGAAACGGCTTGTTTAATTTTAGATCCGGGAAATTTTCTGGCTTGTTTTTCTGTTGATTTTCTTTTGCTGTTTTTATTAAGTTTAATTCTCTTTTTAAAATTTAAAATTTCAATTAATAGTATTTGATTTTTTCCTGTACTACTAAATTTAATTTTTATAAATATTAATAAGAGAGAGAGGCTGTAAGTAAATTTTTGTTGATATTTAAAACTAAAGCTGTAGTAGTAGGGAATAATAAGAAGAATCAATAGAAAGAAAATTAAGAATATTATAAATAAAAATAAAATCTGAATCAATTTTTTCCCTCCTTTACACAATAATATTATACATAAAAAAACTTGATTTGTATAGTGATTTTTCTAACATGTTTTGCGGTTAGATGTGATAAAAATCTATTTTTAGTAATTTAATTATTTAAAAAGAAATCTGTTATTTAATAGACATCAACTGTTACTTTCGATATAATAATTTATAGTTATTAAATAATCAGTATTAAGAATAAATTTTAGTGGAGGTAGAGAGTATGGAGTATATTAGTACTAGAGAAAATTACAGAAGTGTGAGTTCAGCAGAAGCCATCAGTCTGGGGATGGTTCCTGAAGGAGGTCTTTTTGTTCCTGAAAAAATACCAGAGTTAAATTTAGATCAAATTCTGGCAAAAAGGGATGCAAATTATCAGGAGCTCGCCAGCTGGGTTTTTGATAAATTTTTAACTGATTTTAGTAAAAAAGAAATTAAAGAAGCTGTTGAGGCCGCTTATAAAGAAGAAAGTTTTCCACCTGCTGCTAAAACACCACTTGTTAAGTTAAATAGTAATACTTTTATTCTGGAGCTCTGGCACGGGCCGACTGCAGCATTTAAGGATATGGCTCTGCAGATCCTGCCCCAGCTGCTGGTCCGCTCAGTTAAAAAATTAGGAGTAAAAAAAGAAATAGTAATTCTGGTTGCAACATCTGGAGACACAGGTAAGGCTGCTCTGGAGGGTTTTAAGGATATTGAAGGAGTAAAAATAATTGTTTTTTATCCTGAGAGTGGTGTCAGCAGAGTCCAGGAAGATCAGATGAAAACAACTGGAGGCAGCAACACAGAAGTAGTTTCTTTAAAAGGTAATTTTGATGACTGTCAGACTGCAGTAAAAAATATTTTTGCAGACCAGGATTTTAAAAAAAAGCTGGAAGCTAATAATTATCAATTTTCTTCAGCTAATTCGATTAACTGGGGTAGACTTTTACCACAAATAGTATATTACTTTAAAGCCTATTTTGATCTTTTAAATAAAACTGAAATTAAGGCTGGCGAAGAAATTAATATTGCTGTTCCAACTGGTAATTTTGGTAATATACTGGCAGCATACTATGCTTATCGGATGGGACTGCCAGTTAATAAATTTATCTGTGCTTCCAATGACAATAAAGTGCTGACAGATTTTTTAGAAACAGGCCTCTATGATACTGAACGTGAATTCAAAAAAACAATTAGTCCATCAATGGATATATTAATTTCATCCAATTTGGAGCGCTTTCTTTTTGAGATAACCGGCCATGATAGTGACAGAATCAATCAGTGGTATCAAAAGTTGCAGCAGGAAAACAAATTTGAAATAGACCGAGAAACTCTGTCAGCAATAAAAGATTTATTTGTTGGTCAGTATTCCACTGAAGATGAAGCCCGAAAAACAATTCGTAATGTTTTTCAGAAGTTTAATTATTTAATTGATCCTCATACAGCTGTAGGAATAAACTCTCTGGTTAAGTATCGTAGTCAGAGTGCTGACCAGAAAAATGCTGTTGTTGACTCTACTGCCAGCCCTTATAAATTTAGCAGAGCAGTTCTGGAATCATTAAAAGAAAAAGATATTGTTAAGGATGAGTACCGAATAATTGAGGAACTGGAACAATTAACTTCAACAAAAATTCATCGTGGACTTGAGGGTCTGGAAACAATGGAGATCAAACATCAGCAAAATTGCAAAAAAGATGAGGTAAAAGCAAAAATAGCAGAGATTTTAAATATCTAATTAACTGGATTGGTGGTCCGGTAATTACAATCTATGGGGTTCTGGCTGGACATTTAAATAGTGCTGGTAATACGCAATCTGCTTTATTCGGTAATCTTTTTTCTCAAAAGTTGATAAAACTTGGTTTGAGCTATCTGCTCGGGGTCTATTTTAAGCTTGGTCTTCTGGGGTTTTTATTGCACTTCCTGCTGATTTTTTGGGAAGAGCTCTCTGGGTTAGCCGCAAATATCTGAGTGATGACTGGATTGAAGAAGTCAATTTTATGATTTCTGAAAGAAGAAGTCAGAATAATAATCCATAATTTTAAAATAAAAAAAGAATAAGCAGGCAATTATTACATATTGCAGTCAGGTTAAATTTTGAAAGGAGAGCTATAAAAAATGGATTTTGTTAAAGCTGAGATCAAAGAAATACCTGATATTATGAATATCATTAAAAATGCCCAAAAATATCTAGAAGAGGAGGGGATAGATCAGTGGCAGAACAATTATCCTAATCCAGAGACTTTAGTAAATGATATTAATAATCAAAATTCATATTTAATTAAAAAGGAGAACAAAATAATTGCTACCGCTGCAATTATTTTCGGAGAAGATCCTACTTATAATTTAATTGAAAACGGGGAATGGATTTCTAAAGGTCTATATGGGGTGATCCATCGAGCAGCAGTTGCACCAGAGTATAGAGGTCGGGGGATTATTTCTCTAATTTTTAAAAAAACATTTCAAATGGGGTTAGATCTTGGGGCCAAAAGTATTCGCATTGACACTCATCAGGATAATAGTTCTATGCAGCGGGCAGTAAAAAAAGCAGGTTTTAAATACTGTGGCATTATTTATACTAAAGATGGTAGTAAAAGACTGGCTTACGAAAGATTAATTGGGAGGTAGTTGATGAAAGATTTAAAATATTTACAGCTTTTAGCAGATCAATTTCCAAATATACCGGCTGTCAGCACAGAAATTATAAATTTAAAAGCGATTTTAAATTTGCCAAAAAGTACCGAACATTTTTTAACTGATTTACACGGAGAAGCTGAGGCATTTAAGTATATGCTGAAAACTGCCTCAGGAGTAATTGAGTATAAGATTGATCAGATTTTTTCTGACAGTTTAACCGATACAGAAAAAAGAGAATTAGCTACATTAATATTTTATCCTAAATCAAAGATGAAAGAACTGCATGCACGAGGAGGAATTCCACCTGAGTGGTATAAAGAGGCCCTGGATTATATGGTCAGAATTTCTCAGGAAGTTTCTTCAATTTATACTCGCTCTAAGGTGCGAAAGGCTCTGCCGGAAGAATTTGCTTATATTATTGAAGAGCTTTTACATATAAAAAAAGGCGATCCCAATAAAAAAGACTATAAGGATCAGATTTTAACAACAATTATCGAAATCGATCAGGCAGAAAATTTTATTATATCTCTTTCTGAATTAATACAGAGTTTTGCAGTTGATAAACTGCACATTATTGGTGATATTTTTGACCGTGGTCCGGCACCTGATGTGATTATGAATGTTTTAAAAAATCACCATAATGTTGATATTCAGTGGGGAAATCACGATATCCTTTGGATGGGAGCAGCTCTGGGTCAGAAATCTTTAATTGCTACTGCTTTAAGAATTGCACTTCGCTATGGTAATCTTGAGTTTTTAGAAGAGGGTTATGGAATTAACATGAGGCCACTGGCCAGATTCGCCATGAGTAACTATCAAAAAGTTAATTCGGAAATTTTTAAACCTAAGTTAATTGAACGAGAGCTGGATCAGGATGAAATAAATATAATGACCCAGATGCATAAGGCAATTGCTGTTATTCAATTTAAACTGGAAGGACAGCTGATAAAAAAGAGGCCTGAATTTAAAATGAATGAGGCTTTATATTTAGAAAAAATTGACTATCAAAAAGGTATTATTGTTCTTAATGGCAAAGAGTATAAATTAACTGATTCTGATTTTCCAACTATTGATCCTCAGGATCCCTATCGCTTGAGCAGCTGGGAGGAAGAGGTTATAGAACAGCTTCGTTATTCATTTAGAAATAATGATCGATTGAAAGCTGACATACGTTTTCTTTTTAATAATGGCAATATGTACAGAAAATATAATGGTAATTTGCTTTTTCATGGCTGCCTGCCGATGAATGAAGAGGGCAGCTTTTCTGCAATCGAAGTTGAGGGCAAGAAATACAGTGGAAAAAATCTAATGGATTTTTTCGATGATGTTATTCGGCGCAGTTATTCTAATCCGGACAGTAATCATAATTTTAAAGACTGGCTCTGGTACCTCTGGCGGGGTGAGCTGTCCCCATTATTTGGTAAAGAGAAAATGACAACTTTTCTCCGCTACTTTACTGAGGAAGATAAATCGGAGCTTTATCTGGAAAAGAAAAACCCTTACTATCAGGCCAGAGAGAAAGAATATATCTGCAAAAAGATTTTGGCTGAGTTTGGACTTAATCCGGAAACCGGACATATTATTAATGGTCATACTCCGGTAGCAGAAAAAAAGGGAGAAAGTCCAATTAAGGGAAATGGAAGACTATTAGTAATTGATGGCGGTATTTCTGCAGCCTACCATGAAAAAACTGGAATAGCAGGCTATACCTTAACTTATAGTAATACTAAAATGCGGTTGATATCTCATGAACCTTTTATTAGCAAAAAAAATGCCCTGCATAAAGATAGCAGGGACACAATTTCAGCAACAGATGTATTGAGATTTGAGAAACCACAAAAAATAGCTGATACAGATATTGGTAAAAAGCTGGGAGAAGATGTCAAGTATTTAATACAGCTTCTTACCGCCTATCAGGATGGAATCATCAAGGAAAAATACCCTGGTTAAAATTTTTAAATTACTGTTAAAGTTACTATAGCTTTAGAGATTTATTGCTTTTTAAATATTTAAGAATTTAAATTTTCATAAGTTTCTTCAGCTAAATAAGAACTTCGCACATGAGGACCGGAGGAAACTGATTTAAAGCCAAGTTTAAGAGCTTTTTCTTTAAATTCTTCAAATTGCTCCGGTCTTATATATTCTGCTACTTCAATATTTTTATTTGTAGGTTGAAGATATTGTCCCATCGTTAATATTTCCACCCCAGCTGCCAGCAGATCTTTCCAGACTGCAGTAAGTTCTTCTTCACTTTCTCCAAGCCCAAGCATCATACCTGATTTAATTATTATTTCTGAATCTCTTTCCGCTACCGCATTTAAAACAGTTAGTGACTGCTGATAATCCGCCTGTGGTCTTACCTTTTGATAAAGGGCAGGTACAGTTTCCACGTTATGATTAAAAATTTCAGGTTTTGCCTTAATAATTTTGTCTAAAGCAGCCTGATTATTGTTAAAATCAGGAGTTAATACTTCTACAGAAACTGACGGTGTTCTTTCTCTAATAGCATTAATTACTCTTACAAACTGTTCTGCACCACCATCTTCAAGGTCATCACGGGTTACTGAAGTAATAACAGCGTGTTTAAGCTTTAGTTTTGCAACAGCTTCTGCCACTCTAGCAGCTTCCTTAAGGTCAACAGCTTCCGGTTTATGATGAGTTACAGAACAGAAACGGCAGTTGCGAGTACAGTACTGGCCCAGAATCATAAAAGTAGCTGTTTTTTTGCTGTAACATTCACCAATGTTAGGACAGCGGGCATTCTGACAGACTGTATTTAATTCTAAATTTTTAAGCATATTGCGGGTTGCCAGCATCCCTTTCTGCAGAGGATCTTTTTGACGCAACCAGCTCGGTAATCTTTTGCGAGCATTTTTATTTATCATTATATTACCACCTTTCAGGATTAATTTATCTCTTATAGGTCCACTTTTTACTTTTATATTTTTCTTCAGCCAGTTTTAAAGCCAGTTTTTTTTCTGATTCAGTTAATTTATCTTTTTCTAAATTGATTTCCAGTGCCTGCTCCAGTCCCTGAGCTAAAGCTCTTTTTAGTTTTTTTTCAGAGAAATAATATCCGGCTTTTTTCAATGAGGTTGATTTAGCTGCAAACACTCTCCGGGCTTTTTCTCGCTGTCTTTCAGAATCATAATTTAAAAATTTAAAAATTTTATCTGCTTCAATTTCAAGTGGAAGAGAGCCATGCTGCAAAATTGTATTATTCTTTCTCCTTTGAGCACTTCCAATCAACTTTTTATTATTTAAAATCACTTCATACCAGGATGGAGCATCAAAACAGGCAGCAGAATGACCACGTGGGGCTTTTTGTCCCTTTTCAACAGCTTTTAACTCTGCCTCAATTCCCAGCTGATTTAAGCCAGCAACAAGACCTCTGCTAATCTGCTGATAACTTTTTTCTATAGAATCAGCCAGCAGTTTATAATCTTCTCTAATTACAATACTATAGGTGAGTTCTCTATCATGTAAAATTGCCCTACCCCCAGTTAAGCGCCGGACAAGATCGATTCCTTGCTGCTGACATTTCTCAAAATTAACTTCTTTTCTAGCCTGCTGAAAATAGCCCAACGAAAGAGCAGCAGGTTTCCAACCATAAAAACGTAAAGTGGGAGGAGTTTCACCCTGACTGTGGATTTTCATGATCGCTTCATCAACTGCCATATTATAGTAGGCATCGTTTTTGTTCTCAATTATAAGCCGCCATTTATGCAAAGTCATCACTCCATTATTGAATTCTTACTCTATTTTATTTATCGCTAATTAATATATTCTATTTAAAATATAGAGGTCCTTTTTTTATTTTATCCTTTTATGTACATGTACATGTGCCTGGCACTTGTCATATTATGTATATATTTATCGAAAGATCCTGTTTTTAGGTCTTTTTCAGCATAGTTTAACAAAAATCGGGTGGTACACGGCACCTGGATGTAAATAAGACAAAATTAAAGATTATAAATTCTGTCATTTATAAAAGCTGCCAGAACTATTTTTCTTTTCCTTGTAATTTAAGTCTTAAGAGAATAAAATTAAATTAGAAATTGAGAAAAGCTATAAAATAAATCTGCATTTAAGTGACATAATTTAATAAGAATGGCATAAGCTTATAATCTGCTTTTTCTTAATTTGAACTATTTCAACATAGTTTGACAAAAATCGGGTGGTACACGGTACCTGAACAGGAATTTTGGCCAAAGGAGTATCAGTTATGAAAATTAGTTCTAGAACTAAAAAGATTATTAAGATCTTAATTAAAAATGAGGATTACATTGTGACTGAGAAAATTGCAGAAAGGTTAGATGTCAGCTCCAGAACGGTTTTGAGAGAACTCAAAAAAGTAGAAAAATGGTTGAGAAGTAATGATATTAAATTGGAAAAGAAAAAAGGTACAGGGATTCGCCTGGACTGTTTGCCAGCTGATAAAACCAGAATTGCAGAACTGCTGGAGTTTGAGGCTGTTGACAGACATTTTACACCTGAAGAAAGAAAAATGATTATTCTTTCCGAGCTTTTAAGAGATCAGAGGCCCAATAAACTTTATACTTTTACCAGGATTTGTAATGTCTCTGAGGCAACAATCAGTCACGATTTAGATGAAATTGAAGGTTGGCTTAAAGAATATCAGATCAAACTGGTCAGAAAGCCAGGATTGGGAGTTTTTTTACAGGGTAAGGAGAGGGAGATCAGAAAGGCAAGTATTAATTTGCTCTATCAGAATTTCAATTTGGAAGAAATTTTACTGATGCTTCAGGATAAGTATTCTGAGCCAGAAAAAAAACTGAGAAAAAATATATCAAAAAATAGGCTCTTAAATCTAATTGGACTTGATACAATTAATTTATTAGATGAATATATCAAAAAATTAGAAAACAAAATGAGTTATCAGCTTGCTGATGATGCCTATGCTGCACTGATGGTACACCTGGCAATTGCTTTAAAGAGGATTAAGGATGGTGAACAAATAACTATTAATCCAGAGATACTGGATAATTTAAAAGGGAAAAAGGAATTTCTAATAGCCAGCGAACTTGTTTCTTCAATCGCAGAGGCCTTTAAAGTAGAAATACCGGAAGCAGAAATCGCTTATGTGACAATGCATTTAATGGGGAGTAAAGGTCGTGGTGGAATTTATAATGACGAAATTTCGATGACCGAAGATTACCATCTGGTTAATATAACAAGAAAAATGATTGAAAAAGCGGAAATAGAGCTTGGAATCTATCTTGAAGATGATGAAGAACTTTTAATTGGGCTGGTCCGGCACCTTGAGCCAACAATTAATCGGATTAAGCTGGAGTTAGATATTCGAAATCCTCTTTTAGAGGAAATAAAAGAAAAATATGCTGAGTTATTTGAAGTTTCAAAAAAATGTGCAGCTATTCTGGCCGAAAAAGAAAAAATTGAAGTTCCTGATTCTGAGGCAGCCTATATTGCAATGCATCTTGGTTCTGCTGTGGAAAGAAAGAGGAAGCCACAGCAAAAATATAGAGCAGCAGTTGCCTGTACAAGCGGCATCGGTGCCTCCAGGCTCTTGGCATCCAGACTAAGCAAAGAATTTAAAAATATAGAAGTAACATCTTTAATTTCAACCTTAGATTTTGACAGGCAGGAAATTGAAAATTTGAATCTTGATCTTATTATTTCGACAGTTGCAATCCCTGAGAGTACAGTTCCGGTAATTGTTGTTAATCCTCTCTTAAATGAAAAGCAGCAGCAGGAAATTAGCGATTTTCTCCTCAAAAACAGGGCTAAAAGCCGGAGAAGGAATAATAAAATTACTTTAAAAGAAAAACTGGAAATGATTAATAATTACAATCAGGGAATACTGGAGGTTTTAAATAACTTTCAGTTAAAAAGTAATTATCAATTTCAAAATATAGAAAAATTAATTGAAGATGCTGCAGCTATCCTGGCCGAAAAACCAGCCAAAAGAAATAAAGTTAAAATGGATTTGAATTTAAGAGAAGAAAAGGGAAGTACAGTTTTAAAACATAATCGGATCATGCTGCTCCACTGCCAGAGCAGTGCAGTTAATGAATTATATTTTGCAGTTATTCGACCTGAGAAAAGCTTTGAACTTGAGGCTGAAAATGAAGATAAAACAGCAATAAATCTTGTTGTTTTAATGGCTGCCCCTCTTAAGGGAAGTACTCAGGGCAGAGAAGTTTTAAGTGAAATCAGTCATTTATTAATTGAAAATCAAAATTTTATCGATGCTGTTAATAGCGGCAGTAGGGAAGAAATTTATTATGGACTGGCAGAACATTTTGATTATTTTTTACAACAAAAAAGTACAGTTCAATATCACAAGGAGGAAAATTAAATGCAGAAAAGTAGTTTTCAGAATAAGGTGCAGAATTTTGGTCGTTTTTTAAGTGGGATGGTAATGCCTAATATTGGTGCTTTTATTGCCTGGGGTTTAATTACGGCCTTTTTTATTCCAACAGGCTGGATTCCAAATGAAGGACTGGCAAGTTTAGTTGGTCCTATGATAACCTATATGCTGCCTGTCTTGATAGCTTTTACTGGTGGGCAGATGGTAGCTGGTAAAAGAGGTGGTGTAATAGGTGTTATTGCTACAATGGGAGTTATTGTTGGTACTGATATTCCAATGTTTATTGGGGCAATGATTTTAGGTCCTTTTGGAGGCTGGGTTATTAAACATATTGATCAGCAGTTTGAAGGAAAGATAAAACCTGGTTTTGAAATGCTGATTAATAACTTTACAGCCGGTATTGTTGGTGGTCTGCTTGCAATCTTTGCTTATCAAATTATTGGTCCTGTTGTAAGCAACTTAAATGAAGTCTTACGGGTAGGAGTAGAATTTTTTGTAAATCGTGGTCTTTTACCTCTGGCTTCAATCTTTATTGAGCCTGCAAAAATTTTATTTTTAAATAATGCAATCAACCATGGTATTTTAAGTCCCTTAGGAGTTCAGCAGGTAGAAGAAGCGGGTAAGTCAATCTTTTTTATGCTGGAAACAAATCCTGGTCCCGGACTTGGAATTCTTTTAGCTTACTGGATTTTCTCGGCGGAGGGAATGGTAAAAGAGTCTGCACCTGGTGCAATAATAATTCACTTTTTTGGTGGAATTCACGAAATATATTTTCCTTATGTTTTAATGAAGCCTTCTCTTTTATTAGCAGTTATAGGTGGTGGAGCCAGCGGGATCTTTACTTTCAGACTATTTAACACTGGTCTTGTAGCAACACCTTCTCCTGGTAGTATTTTTGCCTATCTGGCAATGACACCAAGAGGAAATTATCTAGGTGTATTTGCCGGAATATTAGCTGCTACAGCAGTATCATTTGTAATAGCCTCTGTTTTAATTAAAAGGTCTGTTGCCCGCGGAGATACTATGGAGTTTGAATCAGCCCAGTCTAGGGTAAGAGAGCAAAAGGGTAGAGATTTACACATGGATAAAGCTAATAAAAAGTTAAGTGCCTCAGAAGTAAGTAAAATTGTTTTTGCCTGTGATGCAGGTATGGGTTCCAGTGCAATGGGAGCAGGAAGACTGCGTAAGAAGATAAAAGCAGCCGGACTGGATATTGAAGTTGTCAATAAGGCAATTGATGAAATCCCTCAGGATGCTCAGATAGTAATTACTCATCAGAATTTAACTGAACGAGCAAAACAGAAAGCACCTCAGGCTGAACATATTTCAATACAGGACTTTCTGCAGACTCCTGTTTATGATCAGCTAGTAGAAAGACTGCAGGCAGGAGAAGATGATCAAAAAAAGCAGAGTAAAGCAGTAGAAAAAAAAGAAGCTCAGTCTGCTGCTTTCGTCAATCAAGAAATTTTAAAAAAAGAAAATATAAAACTGGGTTTAGACAGTGTCAAAAGAACTGAGGCTATTAAAATGGCAGGTCAGCTTCTTGTTGACAGCGGTTATGTTGACCAGGATTATGTTAATGCAATGCTGGATCGAGAAGAAGAAATGTCAACATATATTGGTCAGGGGGTTGCAATACCTCATGGTGTGGGAAGTGCTAAAAAGAAAATTAAAAAGACTGGAATTTCAATTTTGCAGTTTCCGGAAGGAGTAAATTTTGAAGGTGAGACAGCCTATCTGGTAATTGCAATTGCAGGTGTAGGTAATGAACATCTCAAGATTCTGGCTAATTTATCGGAATTAATAGAAGAAAATACCACAGCTGAAAAATTAAGAACTACAGATGATATTGACTATATCTACGAAGAATTTACACTTTAAAAATATTAATAAATAAGCAGGCTCCCCTGTTTAGAATGTCTTTAAGAGAAGCTCTAAGCGGGGGAGCAAATTAAAATAATTAATAGGGATTGATAATAATGATCAAAACACTAACTTTAAATCCAGCTTTAGATAAAACCATAATTATAGAAAGTTTTAGAATTAATAATTTAAACCGCATCAAAAAAGTACACAAAGATGCTGGAGGTAAGGGGATTAATGTTTCGAAAATGCTTAAAAACTTAGGTCAGCAGAGCACAGCTGCCGGTCTTTTAGGTGGAGCAGCCGGAAATTTTATTATAAATGAAATTAAAAGCTTAGGTATAAAAACAGAATTTATTAAAACTAGTAGGGAAACTAGAACAAATACTAAAATAGTAGATCCAGTTAATAACACATTTACTGATCTTAATGAATCAGGTTCTCCAATTTCTTTCAGACAAATTGAAGAATTAAAGACAAAACTTTTTACTAATTTAAAAACAGATGATATATTAGTTTTAGCAGGTAGTGTTCCAGCTGGAGTTGATAATGATATTTATTTTGAACTCATTAAAGAAGCTAAAAATAGAAAAATTAAAACTATACTGGATGCAGATGGACCACTATTTGAAGCAGGTATAGAAGCAGCACCCACATTAATTAAACCCAATGAACATGAGCTGGAACTTTATTTTAAAAAAGACTTTAAGGATCTAAAGATGATGATTAGAAAAGCAGAAAGTCTCTTAGATAATGGTATTAAAATGATTATGCTTTCTCTGGGCGAAAATGGGGCAGTATTTATTACAGAGCAGGGGAAATATAAAATTGATCCATTAAAGTTAAATGTAAAAAGCACAGTTGGAGCTGGAGATGCGATGGTCGGTGGACTGGCCTATGCTCTGGAAAATAACCTTAATTTAAGGGAAATGATTAAATTTGCAGCCGCTGCCAGCAGTGCAACACTGTTAAGAGATGGTACAGAAATGGGAAGCCTAAAGGATTTAAAAAGGCTCAAAAAATTAATTAGAATCACTGAAATTTAAAGTATCAGTTTTTTTGAAAGTCGGTCCAAAAAATTTTAAAATTTTTGAAGATGATATTAATAATTATAAATAAGAAGGGTGATTAAAGTAATGAAAACAAGAGCAGTTCGAATATATGGTGAAAATGATCTTAGAATGGAAGAATTTGAACTTCCAGAAATTAAAGACGATGAGATTTTAGCTCGAATAGTCTCCAACAGTATCTGTATGTCAACGTATAAAGCTGTAATTCAGGGAGCTCGTCATAAGCGTGTACCTGACGATGTAGCTGAAAATCCAACAATAACCGGTCACGAATTTGCCGGTGAGATCATTAAAGTTGGTAAAAAGTGGCAGGAACAGTTTAAACCAGGGGATAAATTTGCTGTGCAGCCCGCTCTAAATTATAAAGGAAGTCCCTATGCTCCGGGATATTCTTATAAATACTTTGGCGGAAATACTGAATATACAATTATTCCCCAGGAAGTTATGGAACTGGGATATCTTTTAAAATATGAGGGAGAAGGTTTTTACGAAGCTTCACTTTCAGAACCAATGTCCTGTATTTTAGGTGGTTATCACGCTGTTTATCATACAGAAAGCAACAATTATATTCACAAAATGGGAATTGTAGAAGGTGGAAAGCTTGCTTTACTGGGAGCTGCAGGACCAATGGGATTAGGAGCAGTTGATTATGCTCTACATGCAGAACGCAGACCTTCAGTAGTGGTTGTAACTGACATTAATCAGGAGCGTTTAGACAGAGCAGCTTCCTTATTTACTCAGGAAGAGGCAAAAAAGCAGGGGGTTGAACTTCACTTTGTCAATACGGCTGAAATGGAAGATGTGCCAAAAGAATTAAATGATCTGGTTGGTGGTGAAGGATATGATGATGTTTTTGTTTATGCACCGGTAAGAGAACTGGCAGAACAGGGAGATCAAATACTCGGTAAGGACGGCTGCATGAACTTTTTTGCCGGCCCCAGTGATAAGGAACTATCTGCAGAATTTAATTTGTACAATATTCATTATTCCCCAACACATATTATGGGGTCAACTGGTGGTAATGATGATGATATGCGAGAATCTCTTAAAATGTCAGCAGAGGGTAAATTAAATCCAGCTACAATGATTACTCATATTGGTGGTCTGGACAGTGCAGCTGATACCATTCAAAATTTACCAGGAATTCCGGGCGGGAAAAAATTAATTTATACATCAATTGATATGGAATTGACAGCTTTAGATGATTTTACTAAAAAGGGAGAAGAAGATCCCAGATATGCTGATCTGGCAGAAATTATTGCAAAAAATAATGGACTCTGGTCAGCTGAAGCAGAAAAATATTTGCTTGAAAATTTTACAAAATAAGCAAAAGATGATCAAATATTTATAGTATAAAATTAACAGGAGTGAATTATTATGAAAAAAGCAGAATTCATTTTAGAACATGAAGAAGGTTTTCACGCCAGACCGGCAGGAGTTTTTTCGAAACTGGCCAGTAAATTTAAGGCAGATATTGTACTCTTTAAAAATGAAAATCAGGCAAAAGAATATAATCCTAAAAGTATAATCTCGATTATGACTATGGGTGCAACTCAGAATGATAAAATTACCATTCAGGCAGATGGCAGTGATGAGGAAGAAGCAGTCAGTTCGCTTCTTGAACTGGTAGAAAATGATTTTAAATTAGCTGAGTAGAAGGTAACCGAATATCTGGATGGTTTTCCAGATTACGGGGCTGAATTCAGTTGATTAAAATACTATACAGCAACAATAGGCAAAAACCCCTCATTTTGGACAGGTGAGGGGTTTTTGTATTCAAAATAAAATAATAGCTAAAAAAACAACTTTGAAATATTTAGTTTAGAATAAATTTGTTTGATATATCAGTGGGTGTTATAATGAAAAAGTAATTGAAAAAAATAATAAATGAAAAAACTAATGGGAGCTGAAATATATATTATGAAACTTGCCGATCATTTTCAGATTGATTTTAATTCTAAAGCTTCAAAAGAAGCTGTCGTTATAGCTGACAATTTAAAAATTACTGTTTTAACCGATCAAATTTTGCGGCTGGAGTTTGACCCGCAAAAAGAATTTGACAGCCGTCCAACACAGCTTATCTGGCAAAGGAAACTTAAATTACCTGATTTTTCTTATCAGCAGGATGAACAGGAGTTATTAGTAGAAACCAGAAATTTAAAATTGAAATATCAAAAAGATAGTAAAGAATTATCTCAAGATAATTTAAAGATAGATATTAAAGCAAATAATGAAAACTGGTTTTATGGAAAGAAAGATGATCAGAATCTTAAGGGAACTTACAGAACTCTGGATGGAATTGAGGGGGCAGTTGAATTAGAAGAGGGGCTGCTTTCAAAATCAGGCTGGACTCTAATTGATGATACAGCAAGTTTGGTTTTTAATGACACTGGTTGGCTGGAGGCTCGTAATAAAGGAGATGAATATCAGGATTTATATTTTCTGGCCTATGGAGATGACTATCAGAAAATATTGAATGATTTTTCTAAACTTACCGGAGATATTCCCCTACTTCCTCGCTGGGCTTTAGGTAACTGGTGGAGTCGGTACTGGGAGTATTCTGCTCAGGAACTAAAAGAATTGATGCTGGAGTTTGAAGAAAAGGAAATTCCACTTTCAGTCTGTATTATTGATATGGACTGGCATCAGGTCGAAAATAAATATACAAGTGGCTGGACAGGCTACAGCTGGAATCGAGAATTTTTTCCAAAACCAAAGGAATTTATTCATTGGCTGCATAATAGAGGCCTAAAAACTGCCCTTAATCTTCACCCTGCTGATGGAGTTCATCCCCATGAAGAGCAGTATCAACAATTTGCAGAATTTATGCAGCTTGACCCCAAAAGTGAAGAGGGAATTAAATTTGACTTGAGTGATCTTGATTTTATCAATGGCTATTTTAAATTTCTTCATAATCCGCTGGAAGATGAAGAGGGAATTGATTTCTGGTGGCTGGACTGGCAGCAGGGGAAAGACAGTGGTCTGGAAGGGGTTGATCCACTCTGGGGTCTAAATCATCTTCATTATTACGATCTGGCCCGAAATCTTAACAAGCGCAATTTTATTTTTTCTCGCTGGGGTGGTCTGGGGAGTCATCGCTATCCAATCGGATTTTCTGGAGACACAGTAGTCAGCTGGGATTCGCTTAAATTTCAACCGTACTTCACTGCCACTGCTTCCAATGTGCTTTATGGCTGGTGGAGTCATGATATCGGCGGTCACTGTATGGGAACTGAAGATCCTGAATTATATACCCGCTGGCTGCAGTTTGGAGTTTTCAGCCCGATAATGAGACTTCATTCCACCAAAGACCCTTATCTTGACCGGAGACCCTGGGGCCACGGGGCTGAGGTCTTTGAGATTGCAAAGAAATATATGCAGCTCAGACATCAGCTGATTCCCTATCTTTATACCCATAGCTACAGGGCAAAAGAAACTGCTCTTTCTCTAATCAGACCAATGTACTATCAGGAAAAGTCTGAGCCGGCATATTCACTTCCAGATCAGTACTACTTTGGCAGTGAACTGATTGCAGCTCCATTTTTAAAACCGGCTAATGAAATGACCAATCTAAGTCAGCAGACAGTCTGGCTACCTGAAGGAGAATGGTTTGATTTCTTCAGCGGTGAATATTACGAAGGTGATAGCTGGTATCAGATCTATGGAGAACTCTCAGATTTTCCACTATTTGCAAAAGCCGGAGCGATTATTGCGCTGGCTGCTCAGACTGATTTTGGTAATACTTCCAATCCTGAAATTCTTGAAGTACAGATTTTTCCAGGGGCAGATAATCAGTTTGAACTCTATGAAGATAATGGAGCGGCAGCAGAATCTGAGCTAAAAACAGCCAAAACCACTTTCAAAAATAGCTGGCAGCAGGATCTGCTAATTTTTGAGATTGAGCAACTTCAGGGTGAGGCAGAAGTTATTCCGAGAGACCGCTGTCTGCAGCTTAATTTTAGAAATCTTAGAAGTCCTAAAGTTGAGATAAAATCTGATGGCAAAAAAATTGACTTCAAAAGTAGTTATGATCAAAAAGTAGGAACTTTAAAGCTTGAATTTGATTATGATCCAGAAAAAAGTTATCAGATTAAAATAAAAAATAACAATGAATTAATAGATAAAAAAGATTTACGAGTAGATAAAATCAAAAGAATGCTCAAAAACTTTAAGCTGGAAACAGTAGTTAAAACTGAGCTTGCTCAAAGTATAGAAAAAGCTGCTGCCGATAATATAGGAGCAGAATTCTTAGAGCGTTTTGAAGCTGTGCTTTCGAGCTCGCAAATGAAAACTTTAATTGAAATGCTCTACAGCTGCGGCTCAAGCAGAATTAAGAATGCAGATACAGATCAGCTCCTGATTTTTAAAGGTGATTTAGAAAAGATGAGCTTTAACTTTTCTCAGGCTGCTTTAACAAAAGGACATCACAGGGCAGAAATGAAAAGAGAAAAAGAGGAGATCAAAGATTTCAAGCTGATTGAACTCAAAAATATTAACTCAGATCAGTGGAGCTTGGAAATTAATTACACTGATTTTATTAAAGAGAGATTCACCAATTAAGATATTAAAAGGTCACGCCTGCAAAAAATTTGCAGCTGCGTGACCTTTTTGATTTAAGATAAAAGTATGCAACTATTAAAATCCCCTTTTCTGGCCATCCCAGGGTGGTTCTTTTTCTTTTTTAAATTCATCAACTCCCGGTCCCCCAAGATTATTCAGGCGCCAGACTCCATAGATGTAGCTGATTATTAAAACCACTGAAATCGCAGGCCAGCCAAGTATAATATTAACCCAGGCCAGGTTGAGCACAGCTTCACTAAAAAATAGATTGAGCTGAATTGTAAGCCTCAGTCCAAAATAAATTGCCCAGAAAATTGTGACCTCTCTGTAGGCAGGTTTAACATCATCCCGCCAGAACCAAGCTAAAGGCCAGCCCCGACTCAGATGACTCGCCCAGGCTGCAAGGGGTTTTCCGACCAAAAGGGTAATCAGAGCAGTCAGCAAAAATAGGCTTGAAGAAGTAAGGGCAGGTATAAAATAACTGCTGGCATTATTGCTCAGATAGGCCAGGGAAGAAGCAAAAATAACCCCCACAAGACCTCCCAGAGAATACTTCCAGTTTTCTTTTTTGATGAGCCTTCTTGTAAAATTAAATAAAGCTGTAGTTACAGCCAAAATAACTGCCGGCAGCAGTCCAAAAATAGAGTTGCTGACAGCATAAACCAGAGGTGGCAACAGTGCATCAAAAGTTTTATTTAAAAAAACAGAGCGTAATTCTTCCAGGATTTCTTCTTTATTTACATCCATTTTTGATCGCCCCTTTATAAGTTATTTAAACTTAAGTTATTTATTCTAAAATCATTATATAAAAAAATCTTTACTTAGGCAAAATAAAAAGGGTTTTGTAATTTAATCTTGAACTATTTAATAAGGTTTATCACTATAATGATTTAAGGGTGAGGAGTTATGGACTTGAAAACAAATAAAAATCAAATAATTAACATCTTAACTTATCTTTTTTTATTTATGATTGTTCTAATATTAATTTCAAAATTTAATGCTGGGGGTATTAATGATAGAATAGATTATCTATTTGCGTTTTCTTACTTTTTGATTTTTTTCATTATCTATGATAATTTCTTAAAAAATACAGATGACCTAAAGAATCTTTTAATCTGGCTCTTACAGATATTATTATATGTAATATTTTTGTTTTTAGAATATTATACAGTTATTAAATTTTTTATTCTTTTTCAGGTCCTTTTTGGGGTTATATCAAGTGGTAAACAGATTCAAACTTTCAAAAAACAGAACAAAAAAATTAGATACTTAAGTTTTCACGATGAAATGACAGGTCTCTACAACCGAAGATATTTTGAAAACAAGCTTGAAGATTTAAATAATCCTGCAAAGCATAATCTCTCTGTGATTATAGCTGATATTAATAATCTGAAGGTAATTAATGATAATCACGGTCATAAAAAAGGAGATCAGTATATCAAATCTGCTGCCGGGCTTTTAAAATCTGAGCTGAGGCAGAAGGATATTATCTGCAGAATTGGTGGAGACGAATTTGCCATTATTTTACCGGATACTTATAAAAACGACTGTAAAAGAATTATAAAAAGAATTAAGACAAAGGTTAAAAGACATCCAGAAAAATTTTTCAGCATTGCTTTTGGTCATATATATGAAAGTCATAAATATGATACTCTGGAAGAGATGATTAATGCTGCTGATCGAAAAATGTATCATAATAAGAAAAAAATAAAAAAGAGGCTGAATCTGGATTTAGAGAGAAAAGAGATCTGGGAGTGATTAACTGCTCTTAAGGAAGTGTTTTAAATGAAAACAATCAAATTAAGATTTTATGGATATTTAAATGATTTTATTAGTGTAGATCAGAGCAAGAATCTTGAACTTATAGATGAGCATTATTATCTTCATAACTACCGCGGCCGGCAGACAATTAAAGATAGAATCGAAAGTATTGGTGTACCCCATCCGGAAGTGGCCCTGATTTTAAAAAATGGTGAAGCGGTTGATTTTTCCTATCTGGTTCAGCCGGATGATACATTTTCAATCTTTCCTTATCTATATAACTTCGATCTCTCTCCTGAAAAATCTCTGCAGCCTGAATATCCTCCTGCTAAACCAAAATTTATTTTAGATGTTCATTTAGGTAGACTTGCTCGCTATCTGAGGCGTTTTGGTTTTGATACTGCATATAGAAATGACTATCTGGATCGACAGATTGTAGAAATTTCAATTAAAGAAAAAAGAATTATTTTAAGCAGAGATCTCGGCCTTTTAATGAGAAAAAGAGTCAAGTGGGCCAGTTTTATCCGGGATGATGACCCCCAAAAACAGCTAAAAGAGGTATTTGATCGATACAGTTTATCTAATTATTATCAAGGAGAAAGTCGCTGTGTTAACTGTAATGGTGAATTAAAAAAAGTTGATAAAAAGAAAATAGTCGAAAGACTGGAGCCAAAAACAAAGAAATATTATAATGACTTTAGATACTGCAGTAAATGTGACAAAATTTACTGGAGAGGCTCACATTATGAAAAAACGGAAAAACTGCTGGAAAAAATAGCTCCTGATTAACTTCTAATTTTAAATGATTAATAATTTTAAACAGCTGTGTTATAATAAAAGAAAGTAGTAAGTGGAGGTGGCTTAAATGGGTGAATATGTAATAGGTGATATTCACGGAGAAATAGAAGCTTTAAAAACAATCATCAATAAAATTAATTATGACTCGACAGAGGATAAGTTAATATTTCTTGGAGACTATATAGATAGAGGTTCTGATTCCTACCAGGTTTATCGATATATTAAAAAACTTGATAATGGAAGCAATATTTTCATTAGAGGAAATCATGAAGAAATGATGATTGATGCAGTTTTGAATAAAAATAACAAGGGGCTCTGGTATCATAATGGAGGCCGGGCAACAGAAAGAAGTTTTCCCAATTATTCAGAGCTGGAAGAGGCCGCTAATTTTTTGATTCTCTACCTTATCAATATACAGATGAGAATTATATATTTGTTCATGCCGGTATTCGACCTGATCTAAAATTGACAGAACAGTCAGAACACGATCTAGTCTGGATTCGATATAAATTTCTGGAGGCAGAAGCAGAAAATTTTAAAGAGAAAAGAACAATAGTTGCCGGACATACTCCAGTAGCAGAAGTTAAATTTCAAGGAAATAAGATCCTAATGGATACTGGGGCTGGTAAAGGTGGAATATTAAGTGCCATTAATTTAAAAACTAAAAAAGTATATACTTCTGCAGAAAAAAATCCAATTGCTTCACTACTCTTTTAAAACAAAATAAATTAACTTTTAATAAAGAAGCTGGCTCAAAAATAGTATAGTTAATGAGCCAGTTTTAAATTTTTAAACTATTATTCTTCACTTTGAAAAATAAAATTACCGCTAAAGGCATAAAATACAGCAATAATTGGTGCCAGAAAAGATAAGAAAGTATAGGGTATATAACTAAAACCGATATCCATTACATTCTGAATATAAACAGAAACAACTCCCCAGGGCAGGATAGCACAACCGAGAGTTGAGGCAGTCTCCAGAGTACGTGAAAGAACATTATTATTAACCTTCATTTCCTGATAGGCTGGAGCTAGAGTTCTCCCCGGGATAACAATGGAAACAAACATTTCTCCCGTAGCCAGCAGCATAATATAAGCTGAAGTGAGAGAAATTAAAATTAAATCCCTTGGTTTTTTAATAAAGTTAAGCAGTGAATCTAAAATTGATTCTAAAATTCTTGCTTTTTCTAAAATTCCTCCCATTGCGGTTCCGGCCATAATAATAGCAACTGTACTCATCATATTATTAATTCCGCCCTGAGTTAAAAGGCTGTCTAAAAGTTCCATTCCAGTATCAGCCTGATAACCACTGGCAGCTGCATGTAAAATTTCTGCAAAGCTTGCCCCCTGAGTTAAAATAGCAAAAAGAGAAGCTGTAAGAAAGCTAATTGAAAGAGAAGCGATTGCAGGCACCTTAAATAGTGAAAGCAAGAGCATTAGAGCAGGTGGTATTAAAGTCCAGAGAGAAATATTAAAATTTTGGCTCAGACTGTTTAAAATTTGATTAATATTAGTCAGATTAGCACCGTTTTCCAGATAGGATGTTCCAAGAAAAGCATATAAGCTTAAACTGATCAGAGCGGCTGGGGCTGAGACATAAAGCATAGATTTAATATGTTCAAAAAGTCCTGTGCTGCTCATGGCAGCAGTTAAATTTGTAGAATCGGACATTGGCGAAATTTTATCTCCCAGCATAGCTCCAGAGACAATTGCTCCAACAGTAATTGCTTTTGGAACTCCCAGTCCTTCCGCAACCCCCAGCAGTACAATCCCCATTGTAGCAATTGTTCCAAAAGAGCTCCCAATTAAAATGGAAGTAATGGCTGCCAGAAGAAAGGCGGCCGGTAAAAAGATGCCTGGACTTAAAAGTTCCAGCCCATAGTAAACCATAGTCTGAATAGTACCTGATAAAATCCAGCTGCCAATTACCATGCCAATAATTATTAAAATTAATGAGGCTCCGAGTGCGTTTTTTATTCCATTAATCATTCCATTTTCAATTTCATTCCAGCTTAAACCAAGATAGAGCCCTGCCAGGGCAGCAGTCATTGTTCCCAGGACTAAAGCTGTCTCCAGAACTAAAGCTGTTCTAATCGAAATTAAAATAACGGCAATTACTGACAGTAGAATGATAACTGCAATTTTGGAATCTGGTTTTTTTCTTTTTGCTTTATTCATTTTTAATCAACTTCCTTATTATGTATTTATCTTATTTATAATATGCACATTGTTTATATCATAACTATTTTTTTAATTAAAATCAAATTATTTTAGGATTTTTAAGAAGGCAAATAATTTAAATTTAATCTTGAGTAATCTACTTACTATTAATTTATTAATATTAATCTTATTATAGCATTAGCAGGGCAGGATATTATATCTTTTTATATACAGGAGGTAGATTAGATGAATTATTTATTAGTTGTTTTCATTATTTTGCTAAGTGTTTTGGGTATGACGCTGAATGGGTTGGCTCAGACTGAAATTTCCTATGATCAGCAAATGAATCAGGTAGATACTAAAACTGCTACATTTGCTCTTGGTTGTTTCTGGGGACCTGATGCGTCTTTTGGTGCTCTCGAAGGTGTTGTTAGAACAAGAGTTGGTTATGCCGGTGGAACTACAGAGAACCCAAGTTATAAGATGATTGGTGATCACACAGAAACAATTGAAATTGATTATAATCCGGAGATTATATCTTACAGAGAACTGCTCCAGATTTTCTTTAACAGTCATGACCCCTATAGTCAGGCTTATTCCAGACAGTATGCTTCTTTGATTCTTTATCATAATTCAGAACAGAAGCAAATAGCTCTGGAAATGAAAGAAAAACTGGAGGCTGAAAGCGGAAAAGAAATAAAAACTGAGATTAAAAAATTAGATCGATTCTATCTGGCTGAAGATTATCATCAGAAATTTAGACTTCAACAGCAGGTAGCTTTTAGAGATCATTATTTAGAACAAATGACTATGAAAGAGTTTATTAACTCTCCTTCAGTAACGAAAGTAAACGGATATATTACCGGTAATGGTGAGCGAGATAATATTATAAAAAATATTGCTGAACTTGGTTTAACTTCTGAACTTCAGGAAAGGCTTTTAGAAAAAAATAGTATTGATCCAGCTGAATGTGTAACTTTCTGTAAGACTGAAGATGCGGAAAATGTAATAATTAATGAAGAAGAAAGTGATCAGGAATTAAGAGCCCGCCTTACTGACCTTCAATATAAGGTGACTCAGCTTAATGCAACAGAACCTGCTTTTAACAATCAGTACTGGGATAACAAAGAGCCCGGTATTTATGTAGATGTTGTTTCAGGTGAGCCTCTTTTTTCTTCAACCGATAAATTTGAATCTGGTTCTGGTTGGCCCAGTTTTACCAAGCCGCTGGTTGAAGATAATCTAGTTGAAGTTGAAGATAACTCACTCTGGATGACCAGAATAGAAGTAAGGTCCAAAAAAGCAGATTCTCATCTAGGGCATGTATTTGCAGATGGCCCGGGGCCAACAGGTTTGAGATACTGTATTAATTCTGCGGCTTTAAGATTCATTCCAGCTGAAGATCTGGCTGAAGAAGGTTATGAAGAATATAAAGATTTATTCTAAAAACTAATGTACAGGTATGTACAGGTACCGTGAACAACCCGATATATAAGTTATTTTGTCGAAAACACGTTAAATTCAACAAAATAAAATAAAAAGCTACAAAAACTGACAGGTGCCGTGTACCTGTCAGTTTTTGTGATTATTTGTCATTTGAAATTATTTTTAAATGTATTAAAATTACTCAGCAATTTGAAAAGTTGGAACATTTTCTTTTTCCCTGGCAGCATCAATCAATTCTTTAACCCGTTTGACATCTCCCTCTTCAAATTTGGAGAGATCATCATGATTGTTGATTGATTCATAGATTTTATCAAAATTTTCATAACTGATACCAAATTCTTTTTCATCACGATCACTTTCATCTCCGCGGCAGCCACCTGTAGGGGGTCTATTGATAATTTCTTTCGGAATTCCTAAAACTTCTGCCAGTTCCCAGACTTGAGTTTTATTTAAATCACCAATTGGTCTCATATCTGTTCCACCATCACCATAAAGAGTATAATATCCGGTTAGAATTTCACTTTTATTACTGGTTCCCATAACTACATAGTTCTTTTTCTCAGCAATATAATAGAGAGTCATCATTCTTAATCTTGTTTGGATATTCTGTTCTGCCGGATTTGGAGTGGGAATTTTGGTCTGAGGCCAGTGATTCTGTTCATTTTCTTCAATGTCTATGTTCTTTAAGGTATTTTCAAGAGGTTTATTAATTTCCTTCATATTTACCTTAAGAGTCTCTATATCAAACTTATCAGCCAGCAGCTCAGCATATTCTACATCTTTAGTGATTGTACCATTTGCTGGTAGCATAACTCCCAGAACATTTTCTCCAAAAGCCTTTTTAGCAAGAGCCCCAACAACAGAGGAATCGATCCCTCCACTAAGTCCAACTACAACTCCATCAGCATTTCTTGCTTCAACCTGTTCCTGCATCCATTTCTGAATATCGTCTGCTAAATTTTCATCAATCATTTTTACTATTACCTCCCAGAGAAAGTAATTTTTTATCTTTTAAGATTAATTCCACTATGGATTATAGGAAAGATTAGAAGTTGTGTCAAAATATATAGACTCAAAAATAAAATTTATAAACTATTAGCTATTATTAAAGCACTAATACTCTAAAATAATCTCATTAAGTTAATCTAACTTGCAAATTGATACTGTATGATATTTATTTATTTTTATAATTATCAGAAAATTTAAATTAAGAATTCAAACTTTTTGTTCTGTTTAAAAAGGAAATCATAAACAGTTAAAGAATTATATAAGTAACAGGTAATAAAGATTTTGAAGCCTGTAGATTTATTAATATTTTAATAATTGTAAAACAGTTAAGGTTTCTAAATTATATTTTGAAAGGAGGATTTTTATGAACTTTCAAATTGAGGAAATTTTACTGGAGCTGATTCAGGGAGATATAACAGATCAGAAGGACATTGAGGCTGTAGTCAATGCAGCAAATGCTCAGTTAAAGATTGGAGGAGGAGTTGCCGGTGCTATTCACAGAGCGGCTGGGCCCGAACTCGAAAAAGCCTGCAGAAATCTGGCACCAATAAATCCAGGAGAAGCAGTTATAACAGAGGCTTTTCAGCTGCCAAATCAGTATGTAATTCATACTCTGGGTCCTGTTTATGGTCGTGATAAACCAGAAGCTGATATACTTGGCAGATGCTATAAAAATTCTTTGAAACTTGCTGCAGCCAATAGAATTAAAAGTATTGCTTTTCCTGCAATTTCTACGGGTGCTTTTGGCTATCCTACAGAAGAGGCTGCTGAAGTAAGTATAAGAACTGTCAAAGAAATGACATCAGAATTAAAAAATATTAAGATAATTAGATTTGTACTTTATAATAAAGATGATCTCAGAACATTTGAAAGTCAGGCGAATAAGATTTTAACTCAATAAGATAAAACTTGCAGACGGGTGGGGGTCGCACTTCAATTATCTAAGGAGGAATATATGCTAGATCTCAATATACCAGGATGTAAAAATCTAAAAGTAGAAAAAATTGTTTTCGACCTTAATGGAACTTTAGCCTGTGATGGTAAACTAATAGCAGGGGTAAAAGAGAGCATCAACAGGCTGTCAGAAGAATTTGAAATTTATATTCTAACTGCAGATACACTTGGAAATGCAGAAAGTTTGCTTCGGGATCTAAAGGCAGAAGTGGTAATAATTGAAGGTAATGATGGCAGCAAATTTAAGGCTGATTTTGTAGAAAAACTGGGCAGAAAACGGGTTATAGCTGTTGGTAATGGCAATAATGATGCTCAGATGCTTAAAAACGCTGAGCTTGGGATAGCAATTATCGGTCCTGAGGGTACTGCCAGGGCTGCACTCCTGGGAGCAGAATTAATTAGTAGAGAGATTAATGACGTTTTTGATCTAATTTTTAATCCGGACCGGATTAAGGCAACTTTAAGAAAATAGTTTGACCAATTTAAGACGGCATAAAAGGGAGGTTAATTGTGTCAGAATTGATTGATTTAAGTTATGAAATTTATAACGGAATGCCTGTATATCCAGGAGATATAGAAGTTGAGCTAGTTAATAATAAGAAAATTGTCCGCGATGGTTACTGTAATCATAATTTAAAAATTGGAATGCATGCCGGGACCCATCTTGATTTACCGGCTCATATGCTGGAAGATGTTCGTAATGCAGCTGATATTTCTCTTAATTCAATTTCTGGTCAGGCGAAAATGATCTATGCTGTAAGTAAAGAGGTTATTAATCTAAAGGATATATATAAATCTGTTATAGAAAAAAATGATATTGTTATTATTTATACAGGTCTGGAGAAGGAATACGGAAATAAACAATATTATAGTAAGCATCCTATCATTTCCGAAGAATTTGCTGATTTTTTAATTGCAAAAGAAATAAAACTGCTGGGTTTTGATATGCCATCACCTGATTACAGCCCATTTAAAATACATCAAAAATTTTTTGAAAATGATATTTTTATTCTCGAAAATCTCTGTAATTTAGAAAAACTGCTGGGATTAAAATCATTTAAAATTTTTGTTTTTCCCCTTAAAGTTAGAGCTGAAGCGGCTCCCTGTCGAGTTGCAGCAGAAATTTAGATTTGACACTCAAAAAACAATCTGCTAAACTATAAAATGTAGTTTTAAATTTAAATAATTGGATTATATGACTGGCGGATAAATATGGATCTAACCATAGGGGAATATAATCTTTAGTAAATCGCCCGCCTGGATATTGAGTAATTCTTTATCCGGGGGGCGATTTTTTTGTTTTTATATAGATTTTAGACTAAAAGAAAGCTAATGTAATCTAATTTACAATTACGCTCCTACAACAAAGCATAGTAAAATACTCAGGATTTGACGTTGGTAATTTTTTCTGCTAAGATTAGAATGAAATTCAGCTTAAAAGATGAAAATCAATTTACTGGGAAGGTCGGATAAATTTGCTTACTCATAAATATCTTTTAAGCAGCCAATAAGATTATAAGACTAAAAGAGGAGGATTTTTAATGGATTTTGATACTTTGGAATTAAAGGGTCAAAGATGGGAAGAAGAAATTGATGTTAGAGATTTTGTTCAGCAAAATTATACTCCTTATACAGGAGGATCAGATTTTTTAGAGGGTCCAACCTCAAGAACTGAAGATCTCTGGCGGCAGAGTTCCGAACTTTTAAAAATAGAAAGAGAAAATGATGGTGTTCTGGCCATTGATACAGAAATAGTTGCAGATATCAACGCCTATGATGCCGGTTATATAGACCGGGATAAAGAAATAATTGTTGGACTGCAGACCGATCAACCCTTAAAGAGAACCTTAAACACCTATGGTGGGATCAGAATGGCCCGTCAGGCAGCAGAAGCTTACGGGGAAAAGGTAGATCCCGAAATAGATAAGATTTTTACTAAATATAGAAAGACCCACAATGATGGAGTTTATGACGCCTATACTCCAGAAATTAGAGAGATCAGACGTTCCGGGGTAATTACCGGTCTCCCTGATGCTTATGGCCGTGGTAGAATAATTGGTGATTATAGAAGGGTAGCTCTTTACGGAGTCGATAGACTGATTGAAGCCAAAAAAGAGGATAAAGCCAATTTAAAAAGTCCGATGACAGAAGAGACTATTCGTCTGCGGGAAGAGGTTAGTGATCAGATTAAAGCTCTGAAAAAGTTAAAGGGGCTCGGGGAAACCTACGGCTGTGATCTATCACGTCCGGCTGAAAATGCAGAAGAGGCGGTACAGTGGACCTATCTTGCCTATCTGGCTGCAATTCAGGAAAATAATGGTGCTGCAATGTCCTTTGGGCGGGTGGCAGAATTCTTTGATATTTACATTGAACAAGATATTGAAGCTGGTAGACTGACTGAAAAAGAGGCTCAGGAAATCATTGATGATTTTGTGATTAAACTGAGGCTTGCCCGCCAGCTGAGGACTCCAGCCTACAATGAGCTTTTTAGTGGTGACCCACTCTGGGTGACAATTGTACTTGGTGGAATCGGAATTGATACCAGACCTTTAGTTACTAAGACCAGCTACCGTATTTTAAACACCCTTTATAATCTCGGTCCGGCACCGGAACCAAACCTGACTGTTCTCTGGTCAGATAAGCTGCCTGAGAGTTTTAAAAACTACTGTACAAAGGTTTCTAAAGATACAAGCTCATTGCAGTATGAAAATGATGATTTGATGCGCCGCAATTTTTCCGATGATTACGGAATCGCCTGCTGTGTATCAGCAATGACACCGGGTAAAGATATTCAGTACTTTGGTGCTCGCTGTAATCTGCCTAAAACCTTACTTTACTCACTCAATGGTGGTAAAGATGAGAAAACAGGAGCTCAGGTAGGACCAGAATTCAAACCCTATGAGGGTGAGGTTTTGGAATATGATCAGGTGATGGAAAACTTTGACCGCTTCCTCGACTGGTTGAGCGAAAAATATGTAGATGCCTTAAATATTATTCACTATATGCACGATAAATATGCCTATGAGGCGGTTCAGATGGCCCTTCATGATACAGAAGTTCAGCGAATTATGGGCTTTGGAGTGGCAGGACTTTCAATAATTGCTGACTCTTTAAGTGCTATTAAATATGCAGAAGTTAAGCCGATTAGAAATGCTGAAGGGATGATCATTGATTTTGAAATTAACGGTGATTTTCCTAAATATGGTAATGATGACGATCGGGTTGATGAGCTGGCTGTAGAAGTAGTTAAACTCTTTATTAATAAATTAAAACAGCATCAGCTTTATCGTGATTCTATTCATTCAATGTCAGTGCTGACTATTACCTCAAATGTAGTTTATGGTAAAAAAACAGGTGCTACTCCAGATGGTAGAGAGGCAGGAGAGGCCTTTGCTCCGGGAGCAAATCCAATGCACGGCAGAGATACTTCAGGTGCTTTAGCCTCACTAAACTCTGTGGCTAAAATTCCATATGAGTACTGCCAGGATGGTATTTCTAATACCTTTTCCATAGTGCCAAAAGCACTGGGTAAATCTGAGGTGGCCCAGGTTAAGAATCTAACTTCGATTCTGGACGGTTATTTTGGTCAGGGTGCACATCACTTAAATGTAAATGTTTTAAAGCGCGAAACTCTGCTTGATGCGGTTGAACATCCGGAAGAGTATCCACAGCTCACTATTCGAGTTTCCGGTTATGCAGTTAACTTTATTAAGCTGACAGCTGAACAGCAGCAGGAAGTAATCGCGAGGACTTTCCATAAAAGTATTTAATGGTAGATAGGTACCGGTTACTTGGAGATTATTTCCAAGCACCCGGTACCATCAACCACAAAGGAGGTTAAAATGGCTGAAGGATATATTCATTCCACTGAAAGTATGGGCACTGTTGATGGACCGGGAATCCGCTTTGTTGTTTTTACTCAGGGCTGTCCCCTGCGCTGTCAGTACTGCCATAACCCTGACACCTGGAAGTTAAAGGAAGGAAAAAAAGTTAGTACAGAAGCACTGATGGAGAAAATAAGAAAGATCAAACCATATATTGAACGCTCCGGTGGTGGCCTCACAATTTCTGGTGGTGAGCCGACAATGCAGCCAGAATTTACTATTGATCTCTTAAAAAAGGCAAAGGAAGAGGGGCTGCACACGGCCATAGATACATCTGGTTTTGTGGACCCGGAAAAATTTAAGAAATTTCTGCCCTATCTGGATCTGGTACTCCTGGATATTAAGACAATGGATGATCTGGTTCACCAAAAATTAACCGGAGTCAGCAATCAAAAGACTCTTAAATTAGTAGAGTTTCTGGAGAAAGAAGAACAGCCTTACTGGGTCAGACAGGTTATTGTACCTGGAATCACAGATGATCTAAATAAAATGAAAAAATTTGCAGAATATCTGCAGCCAAAAGAATATTTAAAAAAAATTGAACTGCTTCCCTACCACGAATTAGGTAAATATAAGTGGGAAAATTTAGGGCTGGAGTATAAGCTGGCTGCTGTAAAACCACCTTCTGAAAAGAAAATGGCAGAGCTGAATGCTATTTTTAAAAACTATAAAATTAATATAGCCTGAACAGCCTGAAATAAGCTATTTTGTCAAATTTTCTAAATTCCCCGATTGAGAGTATTCTTAATCGGGTCTTTCTGTTTTTATGTCGAAATTTATGTTATAATAATCTAACACTAAATTTAAATAATAATTTTTAAAATAAAAGTAAATTATAAAAGTTAATAAAATTAGGAGATAAAAATATATGCTTATTTTACAGGCGTTTTATTGGAATTGTCTTGATGACTGGTGGGAGGAAATAAAGAATGGAATCCCTACTTTGAGGAAAAAACCTTTACCAGGTTTGAAGAAGAAAAATTCCCCAAAAATCATCAGCACTTCTGTCATGAATGTGGTGGCTGCAGCAGCCGCAACAGCTTTGGGGAAACAATCTGTTATTACTCAGATGATCACTATATGAAAAATGAACTGATCAACTGGGCTGAATGGCTGAAAAATGAAATTGGTTTTGACAGCTTCAGGCTGGATAATCTCAAAGATATGCGCTGGGATTTTGCGAAGGAATTCGCTGATCATTTCAGGGATAACACCTTTATGGTGGGTGAATTCTGGCATGGTGATGACCGCATTCTGGAAGAATTTATAGACCACAGTCAGATAAATTTATTTAACTTTCCCCTTTATTACAGCATCAAGGAGATGTGTATGGACCCGTTTTTTCCGGTGCAGAGTTTAGAAGGAGTTTCCAAGGAAAACAGGGTTAACTTTTTATCAAACCATGATATAGAAAGAGAAGAAAGAGATTTTAACCGTGATGCCATTATTACCAATAAAGAACTTGGTTATGCCTATATACTTTTTCAGGATAATCCGGCTGTTATTTACTGGAATGACTATTATTATTCCGGCTTGAAAGTTGCTGGCAGGGACTATGAAATATTTGTCCAGGATTAAAGGAAAAAATTAATCTGCAGGAAGGATTTTTTATGTCTAAAGATACAGATATTAAAGAGATTTTAAATAAATATTACGGTTACAGCAGTTTTAGAAAAGGTCAGCAGAAATTAATAGAAAACATTCTTAAAGGCAGAGATACAGTTGCCGTGATGCCTACAGGTTCAGGAAAATCACTCTGTTACCAGATCCCAGCCCTTATTTTTGAAGGGCTTACAGTTGTTATTTCTCCTTTGATTTCTCTGATGAAGGATCAGGTTGATGCCTTAAAAGAAATGGGAATTAGGGCAGCATTTATCAACAGCTCGATCTCAAACCAGGAATTAGAGGCCAGAATTAATGCTGCCTCCAGGGGAGAATATAAAATGCTTTATATTGCTCCAGAGAGATTAAATTCATTTCGTTTTTTGCAGCTTCTGCAGCAGATAAAGATCGAGATGATTGCAGTTGATGAGGCTCACTGTGTATCACAGTGGGGACATGATTTTCGCCCCAGCTATTTAAATATTTCGCGGGTAATTGATAAACTTAGTCCGCGGCCTATTCTGAGTGCTTTTACAGCCACAGCTACCCCGACAGTCAGAGAGGATATCAGCAGTCAGCTCCAGATGGAAAACCCCAATATCTATACAGGTGGTTTTGATAGATCTAATCTGAGCTTTAAGCTTCGAAAAGGGATTGATAAGGATCAATTTTTGAAGGATTATCTAAAAGTTAATTCAGAGCAGCCGGGAATTATATATGCTGCAACTAGAAAAGAAGTCAACAGAATTTATAAGCTGCTGGTTGAGCTGGATTATGAAGTCGGCAGGTATCACGCCGGTCTGACCGAAGAGGAGCGGACAGCAGTCCAGGAGGATTTTATTTATGACAAGCTTAAAATTGTGGTGGCCACAAATGCCTTTGGGATGGGGATTGACAAGTCCAATGTTCGTTTTGTAATCCACTATAATATGCCCAAAAATATGGAATCCTATTATCAGGAAGCTGGTCGTGCCGGTCGCGATGGTGAACCAGCAGATTGTATTTTACTCTACTCACCGGGAGATAAACATATTCAGAAATTTTTAATTGATCAGGTAGAAACTTCCCCGGAAAGAAAAGAAGAACATTTAAAAAAACTGCAGCAGATGGTTGATTACTGTCATACCAGTAAATGTCTTCGTGCTTATATTTTAGAATATTTTGGAGATCAAGAGGTGTCCAAAAGCTGTAATAACTGCAGCAGCTGTAACGACCAGCGTGATTTAAAGGATATAACCGTTGAAGCCCAGAAAATTTTATCCTGTGTTTACAGACTAAATCAGCGCTGGGGAATCACAGTTACAGCAAAGGTTTTGGCCGGTTCAAAAAGCCAGAAAATTTTAGAGTCAAATTTTGATCAGCTTTCAACCTATGGAATCATGCCGGATTATACAATTAAAGAGATTAAAAATCTGATTAATCTGCTGGTGGCTGATGATTATTTGAGTCAGTCAGGAGCTAAATATCCGCTGTTAAAATTAAATCAAAAATCTTATCAGATTATGAATGGTGAGCTTGAAGTGGAAAAAAGAGTTGAAGCAGAACAAAAACAGGTCAGTGAGGAAAGTGAACTCTTTATGATCTTAAAAGAGCTGCGTAAAGAAATTTCTCAGAAGGAGGGAGTTCCTCCCTATATTATTTTCCACGACAGCACCTTAAAGGATATGTGCAGGATTCTACCGCAGAATCAGGCAGAAATGCTTAAAGTAAGTGGTGTTGGCGAAGTTAAGTTTAAGCGCTACGGTCAGGATTTTTTAGATAAAATTAAAGAAAATACTTCTTAATAAATGGGTGGACATAGTGACCGATAAAACAAAGAAAAATTTAATTTATTTTATTAGAAAATAACTTACAGCTAATATAATTTTAATAAAAATACTGTATAATATTACTAATAATATTAAAAATCACTTATTGAGGTGATAAAATTGGATTTAGATAAAATTCTGGCAAAAGGAAGAGTACCCGATTTTTTATTGAGGCGAGGAATTAGAAGGGTTATTAAAAAGCGAATAAAAAAGCAGAATCAGATTGGAATTGAAGCTCGCTTTAATTACTTAAAAAGTTTTATAGAAAATTTAAAAACACAGCCGATTGCTGTCCAGACTGAAGCTGCCAATGAGCAGCACTATGAACTTCCACCAGAGTTTTTTGAGAAAATTCTGGGCAGAAATTTAAAGTACAGCTGCTGCTACTGGAATGATGATTTAAGTTATAAAAAGTTAAAAAAAGAAGATGATCTGCAGCAGAGGCTTGATCAGGCTGAAGATGAGATGCTCAAACTGACAGCAGAAAGAGCAGAAATTGAAAACGGACAGAATATTTTAGAACTTGGCTGCGGCTGGGGCTCACTTTCTTTTTATCTGGCAAAGAAATTTCCTGATTCTAGGATTATTGCCATGTCAAATTCAAAGCTGCAGATAAATTATATTAATCAGCTGGCGGCCAAAAACAGAATTAAGAATCTAAGGGCAGTTAAAGCAGATATCAATAATTTTACTACAGATGCCAGATTTGATCGGATAGTATCGGTAGAGATGTTCGAACATATGCGTAACTATCAGAAGTTAATGCAGAAGGTAAGCAGCTTTTTAACTGATAAAGGCAAACTATTTATTCATATTTTTACGCATCAATTTTATCCCTTTACCTATCAGGACAGCAAAAATACTGACTGGATGGCCCGTTATTTTTTCAGTGGAGGTACAATGCCCAGTCAGGATCTGCTCCATTATTTCAGCAGTGATCTTAGCTTAGAAAAGCAGTGGGTAGTATCAGGTATTCACTATCAAAAAACTTTAGAGGCCTGGCTTGCAATTATGGATCAGAAAAAACAGTCTATTTATCCTATTTTAGAATCAACCTATGGAGCTCAGGCAGCTGAGAAGTGGTGGAATTACTGGCGGCTATTTTTCATGTCTTCAGCTGAATTTTTTGGCTACAATGGTGGAGATGAGTGGTTTATTAGCCATTATTTATTCCAGAAATAAATGTAGTGTCTATTAATAAAGTGTACCCATACATATTTATTTGTGTATGGTTTTTATTTATCTTCGGGAAATTCAACTCTGGTTCTGGGCAGACTTTCTGGATAATTTTCTTGAATAAATTTGATGAGTTTTTCTCTCAAAAAGACTCTTAATTCCCAGGCAGTTGGAGAGTCATCAGCACTAACCAGAATTCTTAATTCCATAGATTTTTCGCTGGCATCTGTAACCTGAACCACTTTAACCTTGCCATCCCAGAGTTTATTATCTTCTAAAAGGCGATCCAGTTCTTCTCTAACCGCATCAACAGAAATTGTGTAATCTGTGTATAAAAAAACTGTTCCCAGAATGAAAGAGGATTTACGAGTCCAATTTTGAAAAATATTGTCGATAAAATAGGTGGTGGGAACAACCAATCTTCTGCGATCCCAGACCTTAACTACAACATAGGTTAAATTAATTTCTTCAATCCAACCCCACTCTCCATTGACAATTACTACATCCTGAACCCTAATTGGCTGGGCAATAGCAAGCTGAATCCCGGCAATTATTGAGGCAATTATTTTCTGAGCTGAAAAACCAATAATAATACTGGCCACCCCGGCAGAAGCAAATAAGCTGATTCCAACCTGTCTAATCGAATCAAAGGTCATTAAAGCAGCAGCAACTGCAATAAAAATAATCAATACTTTAATTACTCTTTCTAAGATTCTGTATTGAGTATGTATTTTGCGGGCTCTTAAATTATTGCTGACATCAATTTTGTGAGTGTCATCAAGATAAAGCCTGATTAAATGCATCAATCGAATAATAAACCAGCTAATTAGAAATATAATTGTTATTCGTAAAAGATGATTTAAAAAAGCAAGAATTTCATTGCTCTGATTAAGGTAATAAAATGGGATTAAAAGAGCAACATTTAAAAATAGGTAAAGCAGCGGAATTTTAAGATTTTCTCTGATCTGTTTATATCTTTTTTCACTTAAGTCTTTTAAAATAAATCTGGTTGAATAGAGTAAAATAAAATAAATAACTGTAAAAGCCACAAGCGAAAATAAAAAATTTAAATACATTGAGTCACCACCTCTTTCAATTACTATAATTATAAATCCCAGACGGATAAAATTCAAATTCTTAAATCCCACTTTTATTTTACACTAACAATCCCATTTTATTTTCTACTAATATATTGTATTTTCCTAATTTTAGATTAAAGTTTTTATTTAAATTTGTTATAATATTATTTACTCAACTTTCGGCGTTAGGTTTTAGTAATAAAACCTTGATAAACATAGGAAGAAGCTCAAAAAAGTAGTCATAAAAAATACAAAAACACCCCTAT